>CANROB010000007.1 GCA_947632115.1 uncultured Bacilli bacterium | reverse complement strand
AAAGAAGGAAGGAAAATAAAATATGAAAATTTCAAATGTAAGAGTAATGGTTAAACCAGAAAAAATTAGTAGATTGAGAGGATATGCTAGCGTCTTAGTAGATGATTGCTTAGCGATTCACGAGATTAGAATTATTGAAGGAGATAGAGGACTATTTCTTGCTATGCCAAGCCATAAAGGAACAGATGGTCAATATCACGATCTAGTTCATCCGATTAATCAAGAAGGCAGAGCAACGATAGAAAAAGAAGTCTTCAAGAGCTTTTATGATGAGATTTATAAGTTGTTAGAAAAAATCAGTATCGATTCAGCGTATGAACTTAATTTTGATGTAAATAACATCTTTAAAATTTCTTTAAGAAATAAAGATTCTATGGAAGTTATGAATACTTATGAATTGGTGGATTATACGGATGCTAGCTTGAAGAAATTGGAAGAGACAATTAAAAATGACTTATCAAGAATTTAATGAAAATATAGAGTATTCGAAAGAATGGTTGACAGAAGAGATTATCAAGACTGATTTTGAAGAAAAAGCAACAGGTAACAGAGAAATTATAAAAATTAGCAGATTAAACCTTTTAAAATTAGTCTTGGCTTTTGTCAAGCTAAATGA
Organism: uncultured Bacilli bacterium; assembly: GCA_947632115.1. Lineage (GTDB taxonomy): Bacteria > Bacillota_I > Bacilli_A > RF39 > UBA660 > UBA5578. The sequence goes on along the minus strand of CANROB010000007.1, from coordinate 63,933 downwards.
AAAAGGAGAATAATATGGAAACTGATAATTATGTAAACGTACCTATTTATATTGAGAAAGCAGTCAAAAAACTGACTAAATTAAAAGATCAAGAGAGGGAGTTAGTGATGCAAGTTATGGATTACATGGAAACACATGATATCCCAAAGCAAACTCCACTATATTTATTAAAATACATTCCAGAACCTAAGGTATGTCCTGGACAGATGAAATTAGATGTTGAGTAGGAGGACTTATGGAAGGAATAGAAAGAATCAAGGCGTTATCCGCCGATATAAAAGACAAACCGCTATTAAAGATAATTGATTATCTTCTTTCAAGAGAAGATATGAATGAAAAATATTTAGAAGAAACTAAAAATCTAAAAAATATGATTGAATTCATTAAAGGCGAAGCGAGAAAGCAAGCCGTTAATCATGTAGCTATGATAGAAGACGATGAAGTTTATAACTGGGCAATTCATTATTGGGACGAGCCCAACAGTAAATTAGGATTGTCAGCAGAAAAGCCTAAAAAGATTGAAGAGCAGAAAATTGTTAAGCCACAAGAAAAAGAAGAACCTATCAAAGAATCTGCTGAAGAATCAAAAGTAGAAGAAGTCACACAAGTTGAGAAAAAAGAAGAAGTAAAACCTGTCCAAAAGAAAAACTGGGAGTCAGAAGGACAATTAACCTTGTTCGATTTCGAAGATGTACTTATCTAAAAAAATCAGAAATTTGATGTGTGATTTTGATAGTACAGTAACTTTACCGAAAAAATTTAATGTATTTACCAAATCTATCAAAGATAATCATAAATTAATTATCAAAAGCAAAGACGGGTATCATTGTGATGCATGTAACACCTTATCTAAGAATATAAAAACAAGTACAAAAAATGAATTATTATATGGGAAATGTCCTAATTGTAAAAAACAATTAGAGGTTAAAAGTACGAGAATTAGACATTATGTGTTCGCCGATTATTTTGCCATTTTGGAAACTTTTCAGGATTACACTATTATGCGATTGTTTGAAGTAAAAACTTGGTATGATTACGGAAAATATGTAACATTTGAGTGCGAATTTGGTAGAAAAATATTTGATATCTGTATGAATTGCACAGAAATTTATAACGACAATGTAGTTGCTACGATAAATGGTAAATGGATTCAACAGCATTTTTTCATAAATACAAATTGGAAAAGAAATGGAAGTTATTATTGCACACTTGGAGATACATTTTTACTCTATCCATATAATTTAGATACTGTATTAAAAGGAACTCGATGGCAATATTCCCAATTAAAAAAATACGCTAAACACTTCGGATATTTTAATATAGAACATTTTTTAAGAAGATGTTCTGATTCTACCGAGATGCTAATTAAAGTTGGTTTATATAAGCTGGCGGAAGATTTCATGTCTTATCATGGATGCTATTTATCTAATAAAGATTATAAAATTATTCAAAAACATCTCAAATTTATAAAAAAATACAATTTGGATAGTGAAGATATATATATTCTAAAAGTTCTCAACGAAGAAAACTTACCATTAATTAAAAAATATAAGAATTATTGTTATGACATATCAGAGCGGATTCCTGAAGATATATGTTTTGATTTAAAAGAAGTTGATAAAAGAATTTTAAATATCGAGGGAAATTTTACAGAATATGCCGATTATTTACGAACTTGTCAATTGTTATCTTATAACATGAAGGACAAAAATATTCTTTATCCTGAAGATGTAATATCAGCTCATGATAGGGTAGTTAAATTATATGAGGTTGTGAAGAATAAGGAAAATCAGAAAAAGATAAGAAAAAGATACAATCAAATCAAAAATACAACTTTTAGTGATGATCAATTTATTATTTTTCCAGTCAAAAAAGTTGAGGAACTGATTGACGAATCTAAGCAGCAAAATAACTGCGTTAAAACATACGCATCAAGTATTGCTTCTGGGGAATGTGATATTTACTTTATGAGATATGTGGCTTGTCCAGATAAGTCACTTGTTACAGTTGAGGTTAAAAATCATAGAGTAGTTCAACAACGGATAAAAAACAATCGTGATACGACAGAAGAGCAAAAAAGATTTTTGAAGGAATGGGAAACCAGTATTTTAAAAGCATAAGGAAAAAGTGTAAGTGATAAGAGGGGTGACCGAAATGGACACCCCTAGATAATAGGAAAGGGGAATTAGAATGACTTATGTAACGAGCAGATACAACGCACAAACAAATAACATAAAAGTTATAAATTATTACGCAATAGACAGCAAAAATGAGATTATTAAGTTCTTAGCGGGTGCACATTTAGAATTTATTGATCGTTCTATAATGTCATGCTTAAATGAGTGGATAGCTCATAGAAGATTATATAAATTAGGACTATTTAAAAAGCATACAAAGGATTGCGATTTATCAGCTGATGAGAGTTATTTTAGAAGAGTTTGTTATTGGATTTTAAGTAGATTTTATTGGAGGTAATTAATATGTCTAGTGTTTCAAAGAAAATAAAAGAGAATATGGAAAAATTAGAAATTGAAAGGAAATATAAGTTAAGACCAGTTAGCAAATGTCCGAATTGCCATAAATTTACTGTTTATGAGAATCATAAAGATTTTGTTGAATGCGTTAGATGTGGATATAAACACAAGACGGATAGGAGGACAAATGAAAAATAGTGAAATGAGAGAAATGATCTATCAATCTACTTCCACAAGAGAAACTTTATATCACGGGACTTATAAAGGATATGAATTTTACATTATGAATTTAGGAACATTTCCAACTGCTTATGTTAATGTTAGAGAAAATTATTTATTGAATAAGAAGGATTATGACGAGATTAATATAGACGTACACGGTGGATTAACTTATAGTGAAAAGTACTTATGTGTCGACGATGATGTGGTGAATGGTTGGTTTATTGGATGGGATTATGCACATTGCGACGATTATATTGGACTTGAAATGGTGACACCTGAAGAGTTTAGAACCGACGGTAAAAAGTGGACTACAGAAGAAATATATGAAGACGTTAAAAATGTTATAGAACAATGTATAAATTATAAAAGGAGATAACTTGTGAGAGAAATAAAAGAAATAGAAATAATTAAATTATTAAACGAAATATCAGAAAATCATGTTGTTCCTAAAAAAGTAAAATATCAGAACCATATTTATACTTTTGATGAAGAACGCAAAACTTATTATGATGAAGATGATAAGCAATTTTTCGAAACTTATAGTTTTAAAATTTTAAATGATAAAGTTGAAATTATTGAAGAAAATGATGAGTGGGAAGAAATCCATACAATAAAATTCACCAGGGGAGAAAAGTTTGTTATTGAAAGCAGATATAGTATCAAAAAAGCATTTAATTTAGTTTGTGATAATCAAGAAAAATTAATTATAGTAATGAACAAAATTATTAAAAATCAAAAATATCTAAAAGAAAGGTTAGATAAAAATGAGAAGTAGTGTGTGGGATGGATTAGAATATGAATAATGATAAAGCGTGGTTAATAATAACTCCTCCAAAAAATGATGAAATAAGATCGTATTTAAAATTAGCAAATATAACGATAGGTATTACTAAAAAAATAAATTGGTTTCAAAAATTAATGTATAAATTATTCTTCGGAATTGAGATAGAAAAGTTGGAGGAAAAATAAAATGCCAGAAGATATAGAACAAATTTATAAAAGAACAGAACAATATGGAAGAATGCAATTTGTTGAAGAAATAGATAAATTACAATGTGAAAAACAACAACTTATTTCTTTTTTGGAAGATAAGATAAAAGAATGCCAATATAAAAAAAGTACTTTTTCTGAAGAATTATGTTATTGGACTGGTAGAGAAAAATCTTATCAAGAAGTCCTAGATTATGTGAAAGGAGATATGAAATGAAATTAGAAAAAGAAGTATATATAGGTAAAATAAATGAATTGAGTGATATGAATATTTGCTTTAATGAACCTTTTACATTAAAAGAAATTGAAACATTAAAAAAAATAGCTATTAAACGAAAAGTAAAACTAACATTAGAAGTATTAGAAGAACCAATCATAGGTGAAGAAGAAAGAAAATATTTAAGTGGTGTAATTAGTCCTTTTAGAGAAAAAGTTATAAACATATCAAAAAGAAATTTTCATGATAATTATTTTATCTTAATAAGCGTTAATGGCAAATCAAAAGGATCATTTTCTAATCATACTTTACCAATATTTGATGAGCAAAATTCTTATATAGGTATGGAACTAGATAAAGAATACACACTTAAGGAACTTGGATTATGAAAGAAATGTTATTTAAAATAGGTCAATTTTTTGATAAGTATTTAAAATGGCATAGTTGTACTAAATTAGGCAATGATGGTTGCAGTAATTATGGAATCTGTAAATATTGTGGTGCAAAATGTTTACAAGATAGTCAAGGAAATTGGTTTGATATAGGTGATTATAAATGAAATTAGAGATAGGACAATTTGTAAGAGTAAAAGGTCATATAGGTAAAATTGCTAATATAAATGAGTTTAGAGAACCTGATTTGGAAGTAGCTATTGATATTCCACATTTTAATGATTTGGTATTTGTTAATAGAAATGATATTACAAAAGCAAGTTATGACATAAAAAAACTAATCGAAGTCGGAGATTATATCAATGGAAGTAGAGTAGTAAAAATTAATTGTAATCTTGAGTATGTCGATGATGATGCCGATACAGGTGTTAATAAAGTAGATGATGGAATCGAGACTGAAAAAGAATTTATATATTTTGATTCTGAAATTGAAACTGTTTTAACTAAAGAACAATTTGAAAATAATTGTTACAAGAAGGCAGGAGACAAATAAGTATTTATGACTTATTATCCGATTTAAAAAGAATCTATATTAGAGATAATGGAGAAAAAAATGGAAAATAAAGAAAAATTAACAAATGAAGAAGAAAACAGAAAATTATTAAAATTAGTAGAAGAGAATCCAACTTTACCAATAGTCTTTTTCGTAAGCAGTGAGGATGTTTGCGAAGATTATAGTTATACATTTTTGAAGAATAGTAGAGTTGAAAAGGGGATTATTTATGAAAGTGAAATAAGTGATCGCATTTGTGTTAGTGAATCCGACTATTATGATGAATTACATGAGTATTATTCAGATAGTGAAGATTATGCTGATTTTAGAGATGAAAATTACGATATCGAAATTCAAAAGTTGGTAGATAGAGCTCCACACTACGAAGCAATAATTGTTTATATAAATAATTAGGTGGTTAGATGAATAAAGAAGAAGTAATAAAAAAACTAAATGAATATTCAAGCGAATGTCATACTCAACTAGCATACGCAATAAATGGTTATAAGAGAAAACACCCAGGCGATTTAAGGTTATGTATGTATGAAGTTGATGCAATTTTGAATCACATTGAACAATTACAACACAAATTAGAAGAAAAACAAAAGGTTATTGATGAGGCAATAGAATATATGGATATGGTAGCGGAAATAGGTTCTTATAGTAATTCAAAAAGTATATGTGGAGAAGATTTTGATGAACTATATGAAATATTAGAAAGAGGTAAAAATGAGCAAAATTAAAATAAGTGATAATATACAAGATGTATTTTTAAAAATGATTGAAGGGAATTCAGGAGCAATAGCAACTTGTTTTGAAATAATGAAAGCAAAAGATAACAATCCTATACAATTTATCCCAATATTTTTAACTTTAGATGATATGGAATTACATGGTTGTTATTTATATATGTTATGGAATGATTGCTGTGACAGAAATATAAAAGATGTTTTTGATGTTATAGATGGTTTTAAAACCGGAAAAATAACACAAAAAGATATAAATGAAAGAATTAAATATGTAGGATATGGTAAAAACTTTAAAGATTTGTTTGAGAAAGATGGCTTAGAAGAAGCTTAAAGACTTAGAAAGGTGTTGATTGTATGTACATACCAGAGATTTGGATTGGAATTTTTTTAGGAATTGTAATTACAATTGTAACTATTATAGTTATTGGCATGAATATTAAAAAGAAATAGGGGATTATATGACAGAAGAAAGAATAATTGATCTAACTGTAAAAAAGTCTACAGAAAATGTGTTTGAAATACTAAGGAAAAATGGATTTGAGATAAAAGAATCTAAAAGTACATTTCAAAGAACTGAGCAATTATTATATTTAGTTCCACAATTAAAAGAAGCTATTAATCATAACAAACAGAGGATTGATGATCTAAAGCGGTATGGCATTCCTAAAAGCAGCAATGCAGTAAAAATTATTGATAGTTCTTTCGTTAGGAAAGAAGATAATGAAATTGTTGAGCAAGAAATATCGAAATTGCTGCAGAGAAATTATATTATTAGTGCGCAGTTAAAATGGATTAATGGCATAGTTGAATCTTTAAGAAACAATAAATTCTATGATTTAATTGAATTAAAGTATTACGAGCAGAAGAGCTACGAAGAGATTGCTGAATACTTTGATTGTGATGTAAGTACTGTTAGCCGCAACAAAAACAAATTAATCAATAAGATTAAGGGATTATTATTTCCGGCTAATTCAATTGAGGAGTTAGGGCATTAACTTGTCAAGAAAAAATGCAAAAAGTGTGCAAAAAGCGTGCCATTGTTAATGCAAAATATATATGTTATGATTGTTAAAATGAAATTAATATAATTAAAGAGCCATGAAAATGGTTCTTTAATTTTGATTTTGAAAGCGGGTGAAGCCAAATGCCTAATTTGAATAATTTAATGCCAATAGAGGAAGTAAATTCGAGGAGAACACGAGAACAACATAGTAAGGATAGTTCTAAGGCTGGAAAAGCAAGTGTAAAAAAAAGACGGCAAATGAAAACATTTAAAGAATTGTGCAATACTTTCTTAGATAATCAAGTTACACAAGAAGAAATGGTAAACAAAATGGTAGAGTGTGGAATTGCGGATGGTGATGCAAGTTATAAAATGGCGATGGTAGTAGCTATGGCAAATGAAGCTGTTAAAGGAAATGTAAAAGCCTTTGAAGTATTAAGAGATACCATAGGAGAAAAACCAAAAGAAAAAGTTGATTTTGGAATAAATCAGCAGGCAAGCAAGGTTTTATCCTCTATAAATAAGCAACTAAACAAAAGTGGTAAGAATGAATGATGAAGTATTTCCACTAAGCGAAAAATATCTAGATTTTTTGAGTTACAATTGTAGTACAGAATTTCTAGAAGGAACTACTTTCGCCGGAAAGACAACAGTTGCTATTCCGAAATTCATGTTCAAAATAGCCAATTATAAAGGCAGTAAGCCAAGTATAATAGCAGGATTGGATTTAGGGACAATAGAAAAAAATATTATTAATTCTGACATGGGGATTTTAGAAATATTCGGAGATTACGAAAATGGAGGATTAATAGAATATAATCCAACAGGAAAAGGTAAGATTCGAATGCCACATATTTTGTTTCATTGCGAAAATGGAACAAAAGTGATATATGTCTTAGGTTACGATGATAAAGCTAGATGGAAAAAAGCATTAGGTGGACAATGCTATGGTCTATTCATTGACGAATTTAATATTGCTGATATGGATTTTGTTCGTGAATCATTTATGCGTGCAGATTATAGATTGTGCACATTAAACCCAGATGATCCTAATAAAGAATGCTATACGCAATATGTAAATAAATCGAGACCAATCGAAAAATATAAAAATGATGGTCCAAGTGAATTATTAAAAGAGTTAAAATTACCTCAGGTTGCTGATTGGACGTGGTGGTATTTTACTTTTGATCATAATTTATCGTTGACATTAGAAAAGAAGCAACAAATTATAGAAAGTGTTCCGCCTGGGACGAAATTATATAAGAATAAAATACTAGGTCTTCGTGGTAAATCAACAGGATTGGTATTTAGTAATTTTGAGAGAGGTAAACATGTTATTACAAAGGAACAAGCTAAAAGTAAAAAATATATTTACTTTAGTGCAGGATTAGATACAGCTTATTCTCAAAAAAGTCCTGATACAATATCTATGATATTTTTAGGAATCACTGATATAAGAGAGTTGGTTGTTTTAGATGAGCGAGTTTACAATAATAGAGATTTAAATATTCCTATAGCCCCAAGCGATACTGTTGAAAACTTTATCGCTTTTTTGGATAGAAATCAAAAGGAATGGGGGCTTGCGAGAAATACATTCATCGATAATGCAGACCAAGCGACTATTACTGAATTAAAAAAGTATAAGCGTAATAACACTTGTATTTATGTATTCAACGATGCCTATAAACAGGTAAAAATTATTGATAGAATTAATTTAATGTTAGATTGGCTTCATAAGATGCGTTATTTTGTAGTTGATAATTGTCATAATCATATTGTTGAATTGGAAACTTATAGTTGGCAAGAAGATAAAGATAATACACCAGAAGACGCGAACGATCATACAATAAACGCTTGTCAATATGGATGGATTCCATACAAAGATAAAATAGGTGTAGAAATTAAAGAAAAGGAGTGAAAGGATGGGAAAGATAATGGATGCAGTAAAGAATAAACTTCAATCATGGCTTGAAATTAATGATACATCGCCAAGAGCAATAGTAATTAATAGAAATGAAGATTTACACATTTATCAAGCCAAGAATAGAATTTGGTATAATGGCGATAGTGATGAACTAGAGCAATTTTATAAACAGCTAAACAATAATAAGTCATTGTTTTGGGCAAGTGTACCAGCAGTAGGATTGGGAATTAGAAAGATTCATACTGGATTACCTCAAATAATTATTAATAAAATCACTGATATAGTGATTGATAATTATAATGGTGTTGAAATTAACGATGTTAGTAAGTTGGACAGATGGAATGAAATCGCAGATGACAACCATTTTGATGACTTGCTCTGGGATATCATTGCAGAAACATTATATTTAGGCGATGGAGCAATAAGATATTCGTATGATCCTAATATTTCTAAATATCCGATTTTGGAGTGGATTTCTGGAGATAGATGCGAATTTATCTATAAAAGAGGTAGACTGTATGAAATCATTTTTACATCTTACTACGAAAAGAACAGCAAAAAATATAAACTGTTAGAAATTTATGGGTATGGTTATATTAAATGTGAACTATATGATGGTAAACAGATGATAGATTTAAAATCCCTAAAAGAAACTGAAAATTTAAAGACAGAATTAAATTTTGATAAGGAACTTATGTGTGCAGTTCCTTTTTTTGTTGATAAAAATAGCAAATATAAAGGTCGTGGTGCAAGTAAATTCAATTCAAAGTATGATTTATTTGATGCACTAGATGAAATTATTAGTCAGTGGGTGGAGGCAATTAGACAAGGAAAGCCTGTTAGGTATATTCCTGAAAGTTTACTCCCTCGAAATCCAAATACTGGCGAGGTTATGAAACCGAATGGATTTGATAACAGTTATATTGAAACAGAAGCTGATATGAAAGAAGGTAGTCAAAATAAGATTACTGTTGTTCAAAGTGAAATTTACAGCGATAAGTATTATCAAGCTTATGTAAATTGCTTAGAGTTATGTTTACAGGGAATTATTAGTCCAAGTACTTTAGGAATTGATACTAAGAAAATTCAAGATCCTAATAGTTCATACGAAAGACAGATGGAAAAAACAACATTATATACAAGACAAGGGATAATTGAATCTTTAAATGATTTCATTCCTAAAGTTATTAATGGAGTTTTGAATTTTCAAAAGATTCTTGAAAAGCAGCAACCAGAGGAAGATATCGAGATTAATGTTAATTTTGGAGAATATGATAGTCCAAGTTTCGATAGTCAAATAGATACTATTACTAAAGCTAAAAATGGAGGCATCATGAGTATCGAAACATCAATCAAAGAGCTTTACGGCGATAGTAAAGACGAAGAGTGGATTGATGAGGAAATTTTAAGGCTAAAAGAAGAACAGGGTATTACTGAAATGGAAGAGCCTAGCATAAATCAAGATTTAGATTTGGAGGTGATAGATAATGAAACAAATGATAAGAGCAATACTGCAAATGTACTTGAAAATAATAAATAGCTTTTTAGACTTTATTGGTTTTATTTATAATACCGAAATGCCTCATTTATATTTAAGGAAATGGATAGATGAACGATTATAAAATAAAAGAACTATATGAAGAAATGGAAAAAGAACTCATTAGTTCTATGAAGAGAAACTTTAAAAGACATCTTAAAGAGGAAGAAAAAACAGGATTTCAATACACGCAATGGCAAGCTGAAAAATTAAAAGAGCTCTCTAGATATAGAAAGCAGAATAAACTAATTATTGGAGATTATACCAATGGAATTCATAAAGAGATTTCTAAACATATCCAGGAAGAAGTTAAGCAAGGATCTATCAGAGCGATAAAACAATATAATAAGGCTTTAGGTAAAAATCTAAATCCAGATAAGGTAATGAATGAAAGTTTTTTCAAGACAAATGATAGAAAAGTCGTTGCTTTAATTAAAGCTGTTAATGATGACCTAAAAACGGCAAATACAAGTGCTTTGAGAATGATAAATGACCAATACCGTCAAGTTATTCATAAAAGTGCTTTTTTTGTTGGAAACGGTGTCTTTACTGAGCAGCAAGCAGTACGGATGGCAACTGATGAATTGACCGAATTAAAGAAAACTGAATTGGCAATAGATGAATCCAATAAAAATTTCCTTGCTGGCGGATTAAACTGTATTGAGTATAAGAACGGTCGAAGAGTTAATATAGCAAGTTATGCTCAGATGGCTATTAGAACCGCTAACTTAAGAGCACAGCTCATGGGAGAAGGCGATTTTAGAAGGTCTATAGGTAGAGTTCTAGTCCAAGCAACTTCTCATGGTGGTGCTTGCCCTATATGTCAAAAATGGGAGAAACACATCTTCATAGATGATGTTTATAGTGGTGGCACTAAAGAGGATGGCAAGTACATGCTATTGAGTGAAGCTATGGAACAGGGATTCTTACATCCAAACTGTAGGGACGGACTAACAACATATTATCCTGAACTAGAAGATATTGAAAATGAAACCGATGAAGAATATCAAGCAGATCTAGATTATATTAATGAGAGAATGAACTATTGTGATAGAAATATAAAGAAATATGATAGATTAGAGCATGGCTCTATTTCAAAATTAAATATTCAACAATTTGCAAGCAAAAAGAAACAATGGCAGACAGAAAAAGATTTACTATTACAATCTCAATCTTATGAAGATGTTACTGAAAATTGGTTAAAAGAAGCAGATGTATCTTATCAAGAAACAATAGAGGCTACATCTGTTATCAAAAATGGAAAAGAATATAAAGTGAATGAAACAAACATAATAGAATACAAAAACAACGAAAAAGAAAATGGTCAATGGTTTATAAGTAAATTTGGTGGAAAAATTGAATATTTACCAACACTTTATGAAGACGGTGGCGTATCGTGTGCTGATTATAAATATTATTCCACAAAAGGTAGTCAAGATTGGATTTATCTAGAAGAAAAAGAAACAAATGGAACAGGAAAAAATGTATTTTTTCATGCACTAGAAGATAAAGAAGGTCAATCAGATATATTCCTTATCGATTGTACAGAATCTAAACTTACTGATAAAGAAATATATGAAAGAGTTCAACTTGTCTTTAAATCAAAAAAGACAAGTTATGTTAAGACAATCATTATTAAAAATAATGAAGATTTATTTGGAGTGTTTAATCGCAAATAAAAAGAAAGGCACCCTCTGATCAACAGTGGGACCTTTCTTTTCACAATTACATTATAGCAGAAATTACTGTAATGTGTCAAATCTCGGTATAGCATAATTTGGTAGTGCACTAGTTTTGGGAACTAGATTGTGCAGGTTCAAATCCTGTTACCGAGACCATATTTATCATATGTAGAAAGGGAACATATATGATAGCAATAGGAATAATTTTATTAATAATTATGTTTTTTATAATGTGTGTGTTATCCAAAATAGCCACTGAATTAGAAAAAACAAGAATAGAAAATAGAGAAATAATAAATGTTATTAACAAAGCACTCAAAAATAAATAGAGTGCTTTTATTATGGAGGAAAGATGAAAAAAGAAGAAATTTTAAATTATTATGTAGAAAATATTAAACAATTGGGTCAAGAATTGATAGATAATGCAGAAGCAATTGTATATGACAAAATACCTATGATTAGAGAAATAGAAATATATACGAAATTGACACCTGATGAAATACCAACATGGGATTTACATTATTCATATCTAACTAATATATCTAAAATAGATAAAAACAAGTAACCACTACTTTATAGATAGTGTGTAAGGTATGAGACTTATGATCTACTGATTTCCGTGTGAACAGTTCGCGACATATCTTACACACTGCTTATAAAATAGCACTAATTAGTCCTTTACTCATAGTTTGGGACTTATAGAGGCTTTAATCGTTGTGCCAGTAAACAATGATTTTACTCGATAGAAATATCGAGTTTTTTCATGTCCAAAAAGCTTACGACATTAAAAGATGCTGATGACATTCAAGTCTTTAAAAAGTATGGTCATTCAAGACCTAAAAAAGAATAGTCAATCAAGACTCAAAAAAGAAAGGAAGAGATTATGAAAAATAATCAAAAATTACCTCTTAATATTCAGTTATTTGCTGAAGAAGGAGGTACAACACCAGCAGCTACAACTGGTCAAAATGTAGCAACGCAACAAGCAGCCGCACCAGCTATTGATTATGGCAAGATTCAACAAATGATTGATAGTCGTAATCAGAGTAGTGAGGACACAATCTTAAAGTCTTATTTTCAAAAAGAGGGATTAAGTCCAGAAGAAGCAAAAAAGGCTATCGAAGACTTCAAAACTCAAAGAGAAGAAAGTAAGCAAAAGGAAAAAGTAGATAATGAAAATCTACAAAATCAACTCAAAGATAAAGATGCTTTAATTTTAAAACAAAATATTGAACACGAAGCGTTCTTGCAAGCGCTAGATCTAGGAGTTGAAACAAAGACCATACCTTATTTAATCAAATTAGCCGATTTCAACGGTGTTGTTGATGATAAAGGTGCAATTAGTGGAGATAAGGTAAAAGAGTCTTTAAACAAGGTTTTAACCGATGTTCCAGGATTAAAAAAGTCCGAAAACCAAGCGATGAAAGGATTCCAAATTGGAGCTGATAATTCGCAAGGATCTAATAACGGAGTTTTGGATGACACTTTAGCCAGAGTGTTTGGAACTAAAAAATGATTTATAGAAAGAGAGATGATTAAAAATGGCTGAATTAAAATATGCTGAGGTTTTTAGTAAACATATTTTAGACCTATATGATATTGAACTTAAATCAGTTAAACTATTTGGTTCAAATCTAGATATTCAAATTATTAATGGAAAGGACATTAAATTACCAAAATTAAAAGTTGGTGGTTACAAGGATCATAATAGAAAGAATATGTCTTTTAATACCGGTTCTTATGAAAATGATTATGAAACTAAATCATTAGACCATGATAGAGATATAGAGTTCGGTATTGATCCTATGGATGTCGACGAAACAAATCAAGTTGTTTCAATCGGAAACATTCAAAAAAGATTTGAAAGTAAGCAAGCTATTCCAGAACTCGACTGCTATACATTCTCAAAATTATATGCTGAAGCAAAAAGAGTAGAGGCACATGTTGATAACGATGCATTAACTACAGCTAATATTTTATCTAAATTTGATGATGATATGGAAGCTTTAGAAGATGCTGGTGTTCCTCTATCAAGATGCGTTATGTATTGTACTGCTGAAGTAAAAAAATTATTTAAAAATGCTGAAGGTATTACTCGTGTATTAGATGCTAGCAAGGGTAATAACTTAGATAGAAGAGTTTATAATCTTGAAGATTTAGACGAGGTAGTAGTTGTTCCTAAAGAGAGATTTAAGACTGCTTATAACTTTACGGATGGATATGCTGTTGCTGAATCAGGTAAACAAATCAACTATATGATTGTAGATCCTGAAGCTCAAGTTTCAAGAGTTAAATATTCTTATATCAATGTATTTACACCAGGTCATGATAGTAGAACTGCTGACAAATATATTTACCAAAATAGACGATTCAATGGTACGTTCGCTCTTGACGATGCATTAAAAGCTTCTATTAGAATTAATGCAGAAACTGAAACTCCCTAAACCAGCCCCAAAAACGGTAACAGTTAAATTACCTGAGGGCGAAGTTTATGGTAAAAATGTAACTGATTTACAAGATAATATTCAAATTAAAGGTGACAAAGTATCTGGTACTTTAAAATATGTAAAGGGATATGACAAATTTGAAAAAGGTGCAGAAGGTAATTTCCTAGCCATTGAAGTTGAAGAAACCAAAAATGGTGATACCGTATCTTTTGAATTATCAGATTCTGAAAAAAAGGGAACTGGCACTTTGAATTCAAAGGATTATTATCTTGTATGCAAAATACATGCTAATACGCAAAAAATAACACTTAAAAATGGTGAAACATCTAAAGTGTTAGATTTAACAGAACTTACATTAAGTCCTAGTGAATAAAAAAGAAAGGAGATTCTAAATGATTGCAAGAAAAGATAATAAAGAATACACAGTTGACGAGTATTCAAAAGATGCATATTTGAATGATGGATATGACATTTATGAAGACGGAAAAGTTGTAGCGTATTCTCCGAAAAAACAGGTGTCTTTAGGAGAATACGTTAAACTCGATGCACAAGTTAAAGAATTGACTGCTAAATTAGAAGAGGTTAGCAAATCTTCTAATGATAAAGAATTGGTTAAAGCTAATAAGGCACTAGAAAAGCAAGTTAAAGAACTAACTGCTGCCAATGAAGAACTTGATGCACAAGTTAAGGAATTAACTGCTAAATTAGGTGATTCTAATGACTAAATTTAAGCATAAAAAGACTGGTAAGGTCGTAGAAGAAAATCTTCTTTATTATGTGGAAAAATTGAGAAATAATTCTAATTATAAAGAGATTGAAGATAAACCATCTAAACCAACCGAGGATAAACCATCCAAACCGGTCGAAGAAAAAAATGAAGTGGAAGAAGATAAACCACTTCAGTAGGAGGTGGTATTATGGCACTTTATGTAAGCAAAGAATATTATAAAGAAATTTTTAAAGGCAGTATGCCTGATGAAGAAATTGAGAAAAACCTTAGATTAGCACAGAATAAGATTAATCGTATAACTCTTAATAGAATTGTGGGAATTGGATTTGATAATCTTACTGAATTTCAAAAAGAAAAGGTAAGAGAGTCAATATGCTATCAAGCAGATTATATTCGTGAAAACGGCTATAATAATGAAGATAATAGTGATATTTCTTCATATAGTGTTTTGGATATATCCGTAACCGTCCAGGCTAAAGATAGTGCATCTAAAACAAAAGCTGAATTAGAATGCATGAGCGAGTTGGCTTATGATTCTATTGTTCAAACTGGATTAACCTCTAGAAATTGGAGATATAATGGCTAATAAGATTAAAGTTTTACCTTTTCCCGATTGGCTTTTAACTACTGAGTATTCTATTACCTTAAATGAAGAGGGTATTTCAGAAGATGGTTCACCTATTGAAGCATTTATCGATAATGGAAAATGTATATGGAGTGAAAAAGCTAAAAGAATCATAGATTCCGAAGGAAAGCAAATAACTTTATTAGGCAAAGTTATTGTCAAAGGAGATATAGCACCGTCATTAAAATCCGTTAGTGATGGTGCTATTACTATAAATGGCAAAGAATATGAAATCTATGCCGGTTACAGACCTAGAAATCCGAACGGAACTGTCCATCATACTGAATTTGAGGTAATGTAATGAAGATTACTTCTACGAGGAATCCAAAACATCTTCCTTATATTCAGAATTTATGTGCAAAAGCATTAGTTGAGACTGCTGATGCACTAAGTAGCGATTTAAAGCAAAGTCAAACGATGCCATTTGACACTGGTAATTTACAAGATAGAAGTACATCTGTAGACGATAGTAAAAAAAATCGTGGTAAGGTAAGTATCGTATCAGATACACCTTACGCAAGAAGGCTCTATTTTCATCCAGAATACAAGTTTAAACGAGACAAAAATTCTAATGCTGGTGGTATGTGGTTTCAGCCATATATAGATGGAAAAAAGAAAAACTTTGCTAAAATGACATTTGCTAAATTGTTGAAAGGAAAGTTAAAATGACTCTAAATCAATACAAAGATGATTTTAAAAGCAATTTTGGATGGAAAGACTCCATTAGTATAGGAAAAATTGACAATAATAAAGAAAAGGCAGTTTGTTTTTACAATTCACAGCGTGGAAATCCATATGTTGGAACAATGGGTGGAAAGAACAATAGAACCACCAATATAAAGCCAATAACGATTCTATTGAGATATACAAAAAATCAAGATGTCGCCGAACAAGAGGCACAAAAAATATATGAGTTCTATGAAGATAGGACTTTTTTTATTGGTTCGAAAAGAATTTTTACAATGATGTCGTACAATGCACCTATTAATTTAGGGACTGATGACAAAAATGTATATGAATATTCTATTGAACTGGATTTTTATGAAGAAAGGTAGGTAATAATATGGCAACATTTACAGCTGGACAATACGCAGTTAGTCAATGTAAAGTCGAGGTAAAAAAAGAAGCTGAGACTTATGTACCAATCGCGGACTTGGAAGAAATTAGTATTGCGATTGAAAACAACACCGAGACTTGGTATTCCATTAATGATGGTGGATGGCAGAATGCTTTATTAACAGCGAAGGCATTTAGTGGTTCATTTAGTGGAAAAAGAACTGTTGGAGACCCAGGAAATGATTATATTGATGGACTTCGCTATCAAATTGGAAGAGATGCAGAAGCTGATTTTAAAATTACATTCCCTGATGAGTCAACCTTAGAATTCACTGCAGTTGTAGGTTTAACGGATCTTTTAGGAGCAGCAACTGATGTATCACCTTTGACCGGAGACCTAACGGGTAAAGGAAAACCTAAATTTACACCAAAAGAAGGGTAAAGATATTAAATCTTTACCCTTTATTTTTTTTATAAGAAAGGAAAGAGAAAAAAATGCGAATTATTGATACAGGAATTACGAAAGAAATTTTAAGTGGCGATAATCATCCACAATTAAAAATTGGAGACAGATTGTATACCGTAGACGATAGGCAATCAACATGGGATAAGATTCAGGCTGTTCAAAAAGAAGAACTCGAGGAAAAAGACAAGACTAAAAAAATTTATGATCTTGCTTTGGGAAGAGATGCGGCAGAAGAAATTATGGCTATGGATTTACCTGTTGAAAAAGCGACATACTTAACGTTTTGTGTCATGGGAGCAATTACGGGGGAGAATCCAGAGGAACTACAAAAAATGGCAAAAGAACAAGTAAGAAAAAACGTATAGACCCAGAAACCTACTATGATTTAGAGTTTGACTGGGATTTAATTGTAGCAAGTTTTGCTCAACAATACGGAATCAGATTACATGATGAATATGATAATATTTCTTGTCAAGAATTTAGGCAATTACTTTCTGGAATAAACGGAGATACGCCACTTGGATATACAGTAAAAATTAGGTCTGAAAAAAATCCAACAATGTTAAAAGAAATGACTGCAAATGATAAAAGGATTAGACAGGAATGGCGAGAATTTAAATTGCATCAAAAGAAAGATGATTCCCAAAGAATTTATTTGAAGAATGATGAAATTTCAAAAACATTGTCAAAAATGTTTAACTAGGAGGTGAGAAAATGAGTGGGGAGACAGCTGGTAAGGTAAATATAGTTTTAGAGTTAAATTCTAAAAATTATGATAAGCAATTAAGCTCTAAATTAAAGTCATCAGGAAATGCTTTTTCAGGAACATTTAGCAAGATTACTAAAATAGTAGCAAGTGCCTTTGCAGTAAAAAAAGTAATAGATTTTTCTTCAACTTGTATTTCAAGTGCTAGTCGTGTGCAGAGTGCTTTTACAGGATTAAATAGTATCATACAAGGTACAGGGAATTCATTTTCTCAAGCTGAAAAATTTATTCAAGAATATACAAAGGATGGATTAGTCTCTATTGAAGAAACAGCAACGGCTTATAAAAATTTATTGTCTAGAGGATATGATACTTCACAAATTGAGAATACATTAGTTGCTTTAAAAGATAGTGCTGCTTTCGGAAGACAAGCATCTTATGATTTAGGAGAAGCTGTAGTATCTGCTACTGAAGGTTTGAAGAATGAGAACTCAATTTTAGTTGATAATGCTGGTGTTACAAAAAATGTTGCGAAAATGTGGGAAGATTATGCGAAAGCACATAATACCACAACTTCCGCAATGACGCAAGCACAAAAAATTGAAGCCGAGTATAACGGAATTATGCAAGAAACTAAGTTTCAAGTTGGTGATGCAACAGCTTACACAAAAACATTTGATGGTCAAATTCAGCAATTAAAATTTAATTTTAATCAATTGATGGTAGCAGTTGGAAGTGTAGTTACGCCAATTGCACAATTATTCATACCTGTAATTAATAGTGCAATTTCTGCACTTACAAACTTTTTCACACAAATGCAAGATATTTTAAAATTATTTGGACTAGAAATGCCAAAAGTTGTATCAAAAGCAAGTTCTAATATTGCTGATATTGGAGATAATTCCAAAAATGCAGCAAAGGAAGCGACTAAAGCAGCAAAAAAAATAACTAAAGCATTTGCCCCAATGGATGAAATTAATACTTTAAATACTTCGAAAAATAGTGATAGCAACACTAATAATGAATCCGGAGGAAACGCCTCAGTATCAATTGTTCCTAAAACTCCAGAAGATAGTGCGGTTAGTAGTGTTGTGCAAGCGACGGTTGATAAAATTAAAAAGTTTATTGAACCATTGCAAAATATTAATTTTGATAATTTGATAAACGCATTTAGCAATTTATGGGATTCATTACAACCGTTTGGACAAGCGATAGGACAAGGATTGAGTGACTTCTATTTTGATTTATTAGTACCACTAGCATCATGGACGATAGGAACTGCTTTGCCTGATTTTTTAAATATTACAGCCGAAGAAATTGGCAATATAGATTTTAAAACGATAAATAAATCATTTGATGATTTATGGAAAGCGCTAGAACCATTTGCGGAGACAATAGGTAAAGGACTGCTAGATTTTTATAAAAATATACTTGCACCACTAGCATCATGGACGATAGGAACTGCTTTGCCTGATTTTCTTAATATACTAGGAGGCGCTTTGTCCATCTTAACTCCAATTATTTCTGGATTTCAAGCATTTGGAGATTGGTTATGGAATAATTTTATATCGCCTATAGCAGAGTTTACAGGTAGTGTTATTGATACAACTTTACAAGCAATAGGAGATGCATTAAGTTGGATTGGAGAAAATGAAGATTGTGTAGCTATCCTAGAAAATATTGGAATAGCTATAGGTATAATTGCAACAGCGATAGGTGTTTATAATGTCGCAAT
The DNA here is from genome assembly GCA_947632115.1 of uncultured Bacilli bacterium. Taxonomy (GTDB): domain Bacteria; phylum Bacillota_I; class Bacilli_A; order RF39; family UBA660; genus UBA5578. The sequence goes on along the minus strand of CANROB010000007.1, from coordinate 44,425 downwards.
GGCAGTATGCAATACTGTAACTGGTATTTTTAGTGGAATTATGGCTGTATTAACTAGTCCAATTACATTGGTTGTTGCAGCAATAGTGGCATTAATAGCAGTTATCACATTATTGGTAAAACATTGGGATGATGTTAAAGAGGCAGCATCAAAATGTTGGGACTGGATAAAAGGAGTATGGGATAAAGTAGCTACTTGGTTTGACGAAAACATTATTCAGCCAGTAAAAAATTTCTTTTCAGGCATGTGGGATGGGCTTAAAAATGGTGCTTCGAATGCATGGGAAGGAATCAAGAACGTTTTCGGTAGCGTTGCAAGCTTCTTTAAAAATATTTTCTCAAATGCATGGGAAGGTGTAAAAAAAGTCTTTTCTGTTGGAGGAAAAATTTTTGATGGAATTAAAGATGGAATTGCCAAAGTCTTTACAGGAATTGTTAACAAGATTATTGGCGGAATTAACAAGGTAATTGCGGTTCCTTTTAACGCAATTAATGGTGTTTTGTCAAAAATTAAATCAATAGAAATTGTTGGAATCAAACCATTCAGTTGGATAAAAAAATTTGATATTCCTGAAATACCTGAATTATACAGAGGTGGATATGTTGAACGCAACAATCCAAGATTAGCAATAATTGGAGATAACACACGTGAAGGAGAAATCGTTACTCCTGAAAGCAAAATTTATAATCAGGTTGATAAGGCAATTAAAGATAACGGTGGCACAGGAAAGCAAGAATTTGAATTTACAATTAATGTTAAATACGAAGATGGTAGAAAGATTATTAAAAAGATTAATCAAGCCGAGATAGAAGCAGGAGAAATATTGCTATTAGTTTAGCAATATTTCTTTTTTTCTATGAAAGGAGTGAAAAATATGAAGGATAGTGATTTTGAAGTTGACGGAATCATATTCTCAGCGGATGGAATTAGTTGGGAATATGCTCAACTTGATGGAGACAATTCTGGAAGAAGCGAAGACGGAACAATGTATAGAGATGTTATTGGACTTACTAATAAAGTTTCTTACGATTTTATTGATTTTAGAGGAGAAAAAGAAATTTCTAATATTTTAAAATTGCTTGAAAAGACAAGTTGCACTTTAAAATATTATGATTTAAAAGAAATGAATTTTATCAAAAAAAATATGTATATAGTTGGAGATGCTGTGAAATTAAAAAAAATAGGAGACCAAAGAACTTGCGAGCCTTTCCAAATTAGGTTCATTCAAATGGATACAGATGATCTTGGGTGATTTAAATGTATAAGGTAAGTGAAAAATATAAGGATTTTTTAGAGAATTCTTTGGGTCTTTCTCCAAAATCAAAAATTATAGTTGATGGAGTTACTTATGATGGCAAATTTATTAAAGAAACCCCAAAATTTAATCATCAAAATGATTCAATGTTTGGCGGATTCCCAACTAAGACATGTAGCTTCGAAATTTATGATTTGAATAATGAACTCGATTTTGTTAACAAAGAGATTGCAGTTTATAGAGGACTTGTTATTGATGAAGAAATAGAATGGGTTCCACAAGGAATTTTTATTGCTACAGAAGATAAAATAACAACCAACATAAGCAAAAAGACAGTTTCTTTCAAAGATATCCAGGATAAGACACAACTTTTTGATTCTAAATATGAGTCTTCTTTGGATTGGAGCGTTGAGCATACTGGATTAGAAATTATACAAGAAATGTGTGATAAATTAGGAGTTGAATTGGAAAGTACAGCATTTAATTTAGCGGATTATAGTTTTAAGCAACCAAATTTTAATGAATCCATTACTAATCGACAAGTCGTAAGTTCATTCGCTGAAATCGCTGGTAGTATTGCCTTTTTAAATAGGGAAGGCAGGTTAGCGATTAGGACTTCTGTTTCTACTAATCAAATTATTCCTCGAAAAAGATATACCAATTTAACCAAAGAAAAAGAATTTATAATTAATACTCTTGTTTTAGGAAAAGAGGGGATGGATGACGATATCGTTTATCCAGAAACTATCAGTTCTGAAAGAAAAGAGTGGAAAATTTTTGATAATCCATTTGTAGATCTATATCGGCAAGAAATGATTGAAGAACTTTCAAACAATTTTATTGGAAAGTCCATCATCCCATTCGAACTAGAAGATTTCGTAGATGGATTTTTATTTGACTTAAATGACGAAATTACGATTGTTGATAAAAATGGAAATACATTCAAGACGATTCTTTTAAGTTATGAGTCAACAAGCAGGATAAAATCTAAAGTTTCTGCAGCAACGCAAACAGAAAATAAAACAGACTATACTTTGGCGGGTAGTAACAAATCAAACTATAACGATATCAAATTAAGCGTTGATCACATTAATAAACAAATTCAGGCACACGCTGAGAGTATAGAAAAAAATACAAAATCAGTAAACGAACTTGAAAAATCAGTAAACCTTTTTAACGCATACCTATCTCAAGAGAACTTGATTATTTCCACGGATGCAACCAAAAAACCATTAGAAACTAAAAATTACGAGATAGTAGTTGAATCTTACTTTAAAGGAGAATTAGTAAGTCCATCTATCACTATTGATGGAAACAACGAAGGAATTACGGCTAAAGTCGAAACTGGAAAGATAGTAATTGATGTAGATTCAAGTACCGTAATCGCTAACACAAATAACGATTATTCCGTTGAAATTTTGTACATGGATGGAAACACAAAATACACATCTAACAAGAAATTAACTGTGTCTTTAGCGCTTGCCGGGACACCGGGAAAAGACGGAGCAAAAGGAGACAAAGGAGACGACGGAACTCCAGGAAAAGATGGAGAAAACGGGAAGAATGGAACAAGCAGTTACACTCACATTCGCTACAGTCAAAACGCTAATGGAGATGGCATGACTACAGAAGCAACAGATGCCATTTACATCGGAATTGCTATCACAACCTCCGCAACAGCACCAACAAGTCCATCAGCTTATAATTGGTCAAAAATTAAGGGTGATGACGGGGAAAGAGGAATAGACGGTACTCCTGGTACAAACGGAACTAATGGTAAGGATGGGACAAGCAGTTATCTTCACATTAGATGGTCAGAAGATGGAAAAACTTTCTCTAAACCAAATTTGAACAACAAAAAATTGGTAAGTGGATTTATTACTACGGCAGGTGCGTTTGAAGAAAAAAGTTCAACTTATCCAAATTCAAAATATTTCGAACCTTTTATTTTGAAAAATGGAGACACAATTAACATTGAACTTCCATCTAGCAAGGATTTTAGATTAAGACTTTTTGAAACGGATGATAGATGGATTACAACGGTTTCGTTAAATGGAAAAGAAGTCTCATACAAAAATAGTCGCGGAAGGGATGTAAAGGTTTACATTTTATTCTACTCTGGAATTTCACAAGAGGATGCAGATCAAGTTATTTTCTATAAACAAAGTGAGATTGGAAAACAGCCTGCTCGTTATCAAGGAACTTATGTGGATACGAATCCAACTGATTCGGAAAATTTTGACGATTACAACTGGGTAGATACAGCTATCGTGGTCAATGAAGTAATAGAAGAGGTCAAAACAAATGTGGCAGATTTAGAAATCGGATTAGATCATGTCACAACAACCGTTAGTGAATCAATAGAGACGACTAACGATATTGAGAATCGTTTAACTGCTGTTGAGCAAACCGCTAGTGGATTAGATATCAAAGTTTCCGAGAATCAACAAAAATTAGACAATCTAAATGGAACTAACAATAGATTAAAAAATCTAGAAGACAGTAATTCAAAGTTAAAAACTAATTTAGAAACGATGCAAGGAACCATAGAAATGATGAATTTTAATTTTAGAACGGATGGCTTGCATATTGGCTCTGACGGAGTTGATGTCAATTCAAAATTAGATAATCAAGGCTTGAGAATCTATAATGTATCAACTTTAATTTCGATTTTTAACAAGAATGGTTCAGGATTTGAAAAATTGATTGTAACAGAAAGTATTCAGTTTCAAAATTTAAAGTTGCTCGCAAGAACAATCGATACCCCAACCAAAAGTGGACGAAAAGTAGTTTCAGGCTTCTGGGTTGATGAATTAATCGAAACATTAGAGGATTTGGAGGATTAGTATGGCAAGTAATAGTAAATCAGGAAATTTTACAGGAAAATACGGTGGAAGTTTTACACTATCCACAAATTTTAACGAAACCAGTACAAATACACTTAATAATACTTCTACCATTTCAGTTAGTGGATCTTTAAAATCAAATGGTGGAAGTTTTAGCTCAACAAATAAAAATGCAAGTATTAATGTTTATTGGCATGATAATAAGACCAATGCTGATAAACTTGTTAAAACAAAAGAATTTAAATCGGTATCAGTCAATCAATCTATTTCAGTTAGCGGTTCAATCACTGTTACTCACAACGACGATGGTACTTTGAGTGGTTATTCAAAAATTATTTACCGTGATAATGGTTATGGAATTCCAGATAAATCAACTGTACAGACCGCAAATACAAAATTGACAAGCATCGCTAGAAAAACAACTATTATTGATGATTTTGGATGGAATCAAGAAGAGTATCAGGCACCAATAGGAATTTCAATAGAGCCAAGAATAGGTAGTGATTCATTTACTCATACACTTACTTATTCTTACAACACTGTTACAGGAACTTTGTTTTCTAAAAAAAAGTTAGTTAGATCAACAGATTCAAATGATGTCATTGCTGTTATTTTAGATGAAGCTACTTTTAATTCTTATAATCAAGACCCATCATTTAATGCGACCTTATTCCCAAAAACTGTGCAAGAAATGGCTTCGTTGATACCTAACGATAAGACATTGCCTATTAAATTTACTTTGGAAACATTCAACGGAGATACTTCTTTAGGAACATCGGAAATAACTTTTAACTTTGAAGTCATTGGTGCAAAATTTGATTTTAATCCGACACTTCAAGCAAATGATAGCTTAACTAAAACATTAACTGGTGTGTCAAATAAATTTATAAAAAGTGTTTCTACTGTATTAGCTTCTTTTGGAACTGCTAAGAGCAAAAATGGAGCAACGGCAAAGACTTATCACTACAGTAACGGGAATGAAAGTTATGATTTAACGACCACCTCGAAAGTGTTTTCATCTATTGTAAATGGAAATACAGAATTCTTGTTCGCAATAACGGACAGTCGAGGATTTAAAACAGAAAACAAATCTAAAAAAATAGGAACAGATTATACATTACTAAATTATTCAGCACCAATCATTTCGAAAGTAACTGTTCAAAGGACAGAATCTTTATCTAAAAAGGTAAATATTGCTTGTGAGGGAACTTTTTGGAATCAATCATTTGGATCTAAAACAAATTCTATTACATTGACTGCTAGGTATAAAGTAAGCGGTTCATCTTCTTGGAACACAATTAGTTCGGTCAAGGCTACTGTAAGTGGTAGTAAGTTTAGCTATAGCGGACAGATTGCAGCTGATATTGCGACAGATTCTGGTGTTGAAGTTGAATTTACCGCTACAGATTTATGTAAGGCGTATTCTTTAAAAGGTAGTGAGACCAAGTCCACATCGATTTTTGATATAGGCGATGATTATTTTAATATTAATGGAGAATTGGAAAATAATTATAGTCCAGTAATTACAAAGAAGAAATTACTAGATTTTATTTATCCAATCGGATCCATCTATATGAGTGTAAAAAATACTAGTCCCCAATCTTTTTTAGGGGGTACATGGGTTTCATGGGGTTCTGGAAGAGTTCCTGTTGGGTATGACTCAAGTCAAACAGAATTTAATTCGATTGAAAAAACAGGCGGTGATAAAGAGGTTACACTAACTGTAGAGCAAATACCTAGTCATACGCATGGTAGTAAATCTTTAAGTGGTACATTTGAAGCTCGTGGTTATGGTAATAACGCTGATGTAATTGTTGGTGGTAGAAAAGGACAAACTGGCATTGTATCAAAGACAGTTGGTGCTTGGTCCGGTTCACATGGGTATATTGCCTCAGGAGGTAATAGAACAAATCCAAACACAGATGTTGTAACAATAAATGCCACACACGAACATAGCTCAGTTGGTAATGACGGAGCTCATAATAATTTACAACCGTATATTACTTGTTATATGTGGAAGCGAACCGCTTAAAGTTAAAGGAAGAAAGAGGTGGAATGTTTGGAAAATATTACTATTGGGCAAATTGCAGTAGGATTATTGCTATTGCTAAACGTCTGGGACTTGATAGAAAGATTTTATCAGAGAATAAAAAAGCCAGCAGACGCTATTTTAGATAAGGCGTTAGACCCTTTAAAGAAGGAACTAGCTAGCTTTAAGAAAGAAACAAAGGACAAGCTTGACAACATTGATGAGTCGGTTTGTAAAAATTATCTTGTTAGGTTTTTAAAAGATGTTGAGATGGGGCATGAACTAGATTCTGTAGAAATTCAAAGGGCGTACGAAATTTATGCCCATTATACAAATGATCTTCACAGAAACAGCTATATCCATGCAAAATGGGACAAGCTCATGAAAGATAAATTTTAGAAAGGAGGGATAAATAATGGAAATAACACTAGATTTAATTTTTATGCTTGTACAGGCAGTTTTAACGGGAATTCTTGGAGCATTTATGAAAGATAATGTAATTCCTGCTAGATTTGTTCCAATCCAAAATATTGTGATTGGAATTGTGTCTGCATTTATTGCGATTTATTTTGGATTATTTAACAACATTCCTACGGCAATTTTCATTTGCCTAGCCGTTTCTCTCGGTGTAGGTGGCGGATACGATGCCATCCAAACTAAAAATAAATAGAAAGTGAGGTAAAAAATATGCAATCTGCAAAATATCCAAGTAAATTTATGAATTTGACGCAGGGTTACGCTGTAAAGAGCGGCTCTCATGCAGATTATTATAATGGTAGTCCTAAATCTTATCCAATCGACGACATCTGTGAGTCTTTATCGTCAAAAAGTGAGTTCTTAGCACCCTTTGATTGTATAATTAAGAGATTTTATACAGCAGGCACTAATTCAGTATGGTTACAATCTAAAGACAAGGTAAAACTTGCCAACGGAAAAGAATCTTTTGTGACAGTGATGGTGCTTCATGTAGTTGATGCCGATTTAAAAAAGTACAAAGTTGGACAAGCTGTAAAGCAGGGAACTGTCATGTTCAAAGAGGGGAACGATGGAGCTCCTAAAGGATACCATTTTCATATCGAATGTGCAGCGTGCGAATTTAGCAAATTAGGTAATAACGGATGGAAGAAAAATTCGAAAGGCGCATGGGTTATTAGCAATAATCAAATCGCACCAGAAGAAGTGTTTTTTATCGATAAATCTATTACTAAAATTAAGCAAAGTAAAGGATTAAAATTCAAAGACTTACCAACGGAAGAAGTAAAAGAAGAACCTAAACCAACAACCTCTACACCTGTCGAAACAACGAGTTATTATCCAAAGTGTAGTTACAAAGGGAACTCCATTGTAGATGGATTGAAGAGTATAAAAGTAGACAGTTCATTTACTAATCGATTAAAAATAGCTAACAAGAATGGAATTACTGGTTATAAAGGGTCTGCATCTCAAAACACTCAAATGTTAAATTTATTGAAGCAAGGAAAATTAAAAAAGGCATAGCTTAATTGCTATGCCTCTTTTTTTGTGTTGACAAATAAATATAATACTGCTATACTATACAGAAATTTGTCACAGGGGGATTGGTTAAATAAGTTTAGATTTGCAAAAACTCCAATTATGTGATAAATTGTAATTACAATAGCATTGGTGCCAATGTACGACAACATTCGTGTATATACATTGCTATTATTGTAATGAGTAATTAAGAAACTGGAAAGTCTTCGCCCAGTACGCTCGAAAGAGTTTGAGTAGACATTTGTCGAAAGTAGGTATGTAGGAATTTGGGAGCCCTGCCTTGATTACTCCAGCCTGTGCCGTTTGGCATGGGCTGTTTTGTTATATTGTAGGTGATGCATATGCCCAAAAATAGAGTTTGTAAAAAAATTGGTTATGTTAATGATGATATCATCAAAAAATGGTTTTTAGATGAGTGCCGAGGAAAGGAGATTGTTCAATCTTTAGATTTATACATCCATATAGCACCTCATGCTAAACAGTTTTTATCTGTTGATAGTTTTAATTATACAATTGATCATGTTGTTGATGTTATCAATGCACCAGATTATGTATATTATAATGTAGAAAAGCATGGAATTGAGTATTACAAAAAATTACTAGAAAATGTTTGTGTGGTAGTTCAAAACACTGGAAAAAGGGAATTATATGTAGCTAGTATATATCCGGTAAGCGAGGTAAAAATAAGAAATAGAAAACTAAATGAGGAAGAAACAATAAAAAAACAGTCATTAAAAAAATATGGTTATAAAAAAAGACAAGTTGATTAACTTGTCTTTTATAATTTACGATATCTCTGATCATCAATATTCCAGTCATTGCCATAGACGGATTTCATATACTTCGCTATAATTTTAAAAATGGCATCGTGTTGTTCCTTCGTTCCATTATCATATTTTTCATGGCATTTGTTTGGGGTTAGATTGGTACACATTGTTACAATATTAGTTTCAATTCCTAGTCCGCCTTTTGCACGAGATAAGATGTGTGCATTGGGCATAACATTATAACTATTTCCACAGACAACACATCTATGATTGTCTCTTTCCCATACTTTATCTTTTACAGATTTTGAAATATTTGTAGCTTTACTTCTTTTTGATTTCATATTAAATTTTAGGTACTATTTAGGTACTAAAAAACTAAAAACAATAAATTTTTAATAATTTTTATAATATAATTTTCCTTGTTTTTATTGGTATTAATGAATAAATGTGTTGCAATAATTCTGTCAAATCATTCCCGTACGGGTCACCAAGTTAGTGATAAGCCCTTTATTTTAAAGGGTTTTTATTTTGCCTTTTTCATTTTACCGACTATTTACCTCTTAATTTCTAATTATTTCTATTTTTATAATGCTTATGACTATACTTTTTTTGACTTGACATAAACATTTTTTACTGCTATACTATACGGAAATTTGTCACAGGGGTATTGGTTAAATAAGTTTAAATTTGCAAAAGCTCCGATTATGTGATAAATTGTAATTACAAGAATAGAGATTCGACATATATCTTCTCGTTTTCTTGTTATTTTAATGAAGAGATATTAGAGGTAGAAAGTCACTAACTATCGCGGATATTGGCTATAGCCAATTTCTTAAGTGTAGGATGTAAAGTCTGATGAGATGCTAGAGTGGTGCATTAGCCTAATGTCTCAACTTCCATACTCTTCGGAGTATGGATTTTTTTTGTAGGAAACTAGGTGAATTGAATGAATAAAGAGCGAATTGCTAAAGTGACATCTGATATGGCTAATGAGTGCAAAAGACCAGAGTTAACTGGCAAAGAGATTGTTATATATGAAAATGACAGAAAGCACTGTTATAATAGGCATTATGGTGATTTTAGCAATCCTAAAGAGTTTGCTTTTATCATGAAAAACCTAGATTATATTATAAATGAGTGTGATTTTGTCTTATATAACGAAAAGAATAATTCATTAGAGTATTATAAAAAGATTCATAATAATATTACTGTTCGTGTTAAAGTAGAAAACTCAAATGAATTAAAGATAAAAACTGTGTTTCCAATACCAGATAAAAAATATGAAAATAAAAAGACAAAAGCTGCATACAATAAATACGTTATCAACTGAGAACTCAGCCTGATTACTAATGATTCACCAAGTAAACAATTTTAATAATATTTCTTATCCCATACGGGTCACTAAGTTAGTGATAAGCCCTTTATTTTAAAGGGTTTTTATTTTGCCTTTTGTGTGATAAAACTTTCCTTTCTTTTTTGATGGAATACCATATAGAGAAAGGAGGTAACATGAAAAAATTTGGTATAGACATTTCTTCTTTCCAAGGAGATTTTTCTTTTAAAAAAGCGAAAAAAGATGACGTTACTTTTGCCATGATTCGAGCAGGTTTTACGGATCGTAGAAATGGAATTTCTAAAACAGTAGATCCTCGGTTTGAAGAAAATTATCGCCATGCGAAAGAAGCTAAAATCAATGTCGGAGCTTATTGGTACTCTAGAGCTACTACTTATGAAGAAGGAAGAGAGGAAGCAGAATTCTTATATGAACACTGTCTTAAAGATAAAACCTTTGAATACCCAATTGCGATGGATGTAGAAGATAATATTTATCAAAGAAAAGCAGGAAGAAGAAGAGTAACTGATGCTATTTTAGGATTTGCAGAATACCTTGAAGAAAAAGGCTATTATGTTATCATTTATGCTTCTTTAAATTGGTTCTTTCATTATATGGAATTAAGAAGACTAAGAGCCTATGATAAATGGGTAGCTTATTGGGAACGATTTCGTCCAACAGGTCTAACTTACGGGATGTGGCAATTTTCTGGTGGAAAAGCAAGAACTATTGCTGGAGTAGACTGTGATAGAGATTATTCGTATAAAGATTATCCAAAGATTATGAAAGATAAAGGATTAAATGGATTTCCAAAAAAAAGATAGAATTTTCTATCTTTTTTTGAAAATAAAAAACCTTGTATTACAAGGCTTTCTTATCAAAACTGGTGTCCCCTTAGGGGCTCGAACCCTAGACCCACAGATTAAGAGTCTGTTGCTCTACCAACTGAGCTAAGGAGACATATTCTCGCTGACAGAATTAATTATAACACATTTTTTTTATATTTCAAATACTTTTGTGGTAAAAATATTATTTTAAAAGTGTGAGTAAATATTGGATGGCAAAGGCGGTATTGGCATCAACAATAAGTCCTTGTTGGTAAAGTTCGAAAAGTTCTTCTTGGGTAACTTCCATGAAGGTAATCATTTCACTATCATCTAAATGTTGCTCTGTTACTTTTTCGGCATCTTTAGCATGAAAAATATGGATAACTGACCGTGAACAAGAAACATCTTGGTAATAGCTAGCAATTTCTTTCATGTTTTCTGCATGATATCCTGTTTCTTCTTCTAATTCTCTTCTTGCACTTTCCTCTAGCGTTTCTTTTTGTTCTACATATCCCGCAGGAAACTCAATGGTTACGCCTCTTTTCGTAAAAGGACGTGGCTGAATGACCATCAAAAATCGATAATCCTTGGTTTCAGGAATGATGACAACAGCATCCGTATTTCGTTTTACAAGGGCATTCCTTTTTAAAGTTTCTCCATTTTGTAAAGTAAAAGTTTCTTGAGATATCTTTAGAAATTCTCCGCCACTTATACCTTCTATTTGTCGATGAATTGTTTTATAAGGTTCCATTTTTTTTAAAATTTCTTCTATCATATTCTCACCACTTTTATTGTAACATATTTTTTTGTTACTATCACTTTACGTTAAATACTAAATTTTTATTTGGAAAAAGAACCTTCTATGTTATAATGATGATAGAGGTGTAAGATGAAAAAGAATAAGGGATTCTCGTTAGTAGAATTATTATCAGTTTTAGTTATTTTGGCTATATTATTGTTGTTAGTTTCCCGTTTAGTTGTAAAAAACATTGATGAATCTAAAAAGGAAATTTCCGAATCAGAAGAAAAAGCAATTGTCAATGCTGCTGAGAAATGGTCTGTTAACAATTCTGATTTGTTTGATGATACAGAGGCTTCAAAAATCCAGATTGGATTGGATATTATTTTTATTCTAGATGCTTCTAAGACGATGAATGAAGAAATGGCAGGAATTGGTAAGCGAATGGATGGCTTGATAACAGCTACCAATGAAGCTTTAAATATATTCCATGAAAATGCAAATAATCGTGTCGGGTTTGTTGTATTTGGTGGAACTTTTGATGGATCTTATACCCATATTACAACAGCTTCTATTCGTTTGAAAGAAGATTTAAAATCCATCACATCTGTTACGCCTATGAAGGCATTAACTTATGATAAAAAAACATCAAGTTCAGGAAAAATTACAACCAATTCCAATGGAGATTTTGCTTTTTCAGTAGATGGTAAGGCAATTCAAGTTACTAATTTGGAATCAGGAACTTATACAATGATTGGATTACAACAGGCAGCTCAAATGTTTGCAAATACATCCGTAGAAAAAGGAACGAGAATTCCTGTTTATATTTTAGTGACAGATGGAGAACCAACAACGGGTTCTACTTTAGATGAAAGTAATCCGTTTCAAATGAAAAATGCTAATATTGGAAACGGAAGAACACTTTGTTTGAATACGAGTGAGTGGAATACTAAAGAAAAATCTAGCAAAGGTTATTGTAGTAATTTCATCATTAATAACTTTAGTTCTGCTGATAAATATGGAGCAGATAAGGCAACGATTAAAAATAGTGAAATGGTTTATAATGTTATGCGAGTTGCCTATTTAGCAAAACAAAAGGCGGCAGAAACGTATGGAAGTACCGCCTATTTCTACACAATAGGAATTGGTAATTTAGCGCCTTATGCGAACTACATGTTATCGCCATCTACAGATATTAATACTTTAGGAGTATCTGTTTCTACAGAACCAAAAGGAAATACCAATCAAAATTTAAGATATTATTTGGAGCACAAAAATGTGAACGAATATAAATACAATCAAATAGATGAAGCATTCTTAAATGTTGCTAATTTTGACGATTTAAGAGATTCTTTACAAAGAGTTGCCACAAGAGTAACAGAAGCGGCTAAAGTAACAGAGGTATGTGTATCTATTGATGATTTATATAAGGGTGGATATTTAAGTACCAAAGATATTAAATTACCTAGTGGTTCTGCTACTTCACAGTATGTTTTAATGAGTTATAATGAAGCTACAAAACAGTATAGTTTTAATCTCGCTAAAACGGATGAACAGAAAAAATCTTGTGAGAATTACTATGCAGGATTAAAAAAATAAGTAAAAGTATAAAATAAAATCTTCTACCTTAATATTTTTCTATCCTATTCTCGGTATTTTTATGGCAAACTATTTTGGGTTGGTAGTGTTTTATGTTAAATACTAAAATTTTGTTTGGAAAAAGAGTCTTCTATGTTATAATGATAATAGAGGTGTTAACATGAAACGGGAAAATTATATTACGTGGGATGAGTATTTTATGGGAATTGCTCATCTATCCAAAGAGCGCAGTAAGGACCCATCTACTCAGGTAGGGGCCTGTATTGTGGATAAAGATCATCGAATTATTTCCATTGGATATAATGGTACTCCTAATGGTATCGATGACAGTGATTTCCCATGGGACAGAGAAGGTAAACCATTAGAAACCAAATATTTATATGTATGTCACGGAGAATTGAATGCTATCATGAATAGTGGGGGAAGAAACTTGAACGGGGCGACGATTTATGTCACTTTATTCCCTTGTAATGAGTGTACAAAAATAATTATCCAATCTGGCATTAAAAGAGTGGTATATGATAGCGACAAATATGCGAATACGGATGGAGTGATTGCTTCTAAAAGATTGCTAGATATGGCAGGCATTCAATATGAGCAATATGAACATCATGGAAAAAAGATTGAGATAGAGGTGTAAGATGAAAAAGAAAAAAGGTTTTACGTTAGTAGAATTGTTATCAGTTTTAGTTATTTTAGCCATATTATTGTTATTAGTTTCCCGTTTAGTTGTAAAAAACATTGATGAATCAAAAAAGGAAATTTCCGAATCAGAAGAAAAAGCAATTGTCAATGCTGCTGAGAAATGGTCTGTTAACAATTCAGATTTGTTTGATGATACAGAGGCTTCAAAGATTCAGATTGGATTGGATATTGTATTTGTTCTAGATGCCTCAAACTCTATGAATGGAGCTATGACAGGAATTGGTAGTCGAATTGATGGATTAATTGCTGCGACGAATCAAACTTTGGATATCTTTAAAGAGAATCCTGATAATCGTGTTGCTTTTGTTGTATTTGGTGGAGCTTACAACGCTTCTTTCACTGCTATTACAACAGATTCTATTCGTGTAAAAACAGAACTAACGCCAATTGGTAATGTAAATAAATTGGTGGCTAGAGATACTAACCACGATGGAAAAGCTGACTTATATAAGAATTCTGCAGGGCTATCTAATTGTTTTACTTTTACAGTAGGAGGAAAAACGATTGAAGTTACGGCGAATAATGGTGCAACCTACACAATGGCGGGTGTACAAACGGCAGCTACTTTGATGACAAAAAATACCGTTGAAAAAGGAAAAAGAATACCTGTTTATATCTTAATAACAGATGGAGAACCTACCGCTGGAAGAACCCTTGATGAAGCTAATCCTTTTAAATTAGGTAATGTTAATATTGGAAATGGTAGATCTGCTTGTGTAAGTTATAGTTCTTGGGTTGATAAGTCTTGTAAGGGATTCATTGTCAATTATACGAAAGATTCTGCTAGTATTAAAAATAGTGAAATGGTTTATAATGTTATGAGGGTAGCTTATTTGGCAAAACAAAAAGCTTCAGAGGTTTATGGCGCGGAAGCTCACTTCTATACAATTGGAATTGGCTCTTTAGCTCCTTATGCTAACTTTATGCTATCGCCATCTACAGATATTAATACTTTAGGAACAACTTCTTCAACGGAACCTAAGTCCGATATTAACAGAAATTTAAGATATTATTTGGAACATAAAAGTGTGAAAGATTATAAATATAATCAAACGGATGAAGCATTCTTAAATGTTGCTGATTTTGATGAATTAAGAGATTCTTTACAAAGAATTGCAACAAGAGCAACAGAAGCGGCTAAAGTAACGGAAGTATGCGTATCTATCGATGACTTATATAATGGTGGATATTTAAGTACCAAAGATATTAAATTACCTAGTGGTTCTGCTACTTCAGAGTATGTTTTAATGAGTTATAATGAAGCAACGAAACAGTATAGTTTTAATCTTGCTAAAACAGAAGAACAAAAAAAATCTTGTGAGAAATATTACTCTGGTTTAAAAAAGTAAGTAGAAGTATAAAATAAAATCTTCTATTCCATAATAGGAATAGGAGGTTTTTTTATGGATAAAAAGAAATACAAGATGTTAGTGAGTAAGTATACCCCAAAAGAAAATCGTTTAACAAATGGGCTTATTGCTTTTTTAGTAGGGGGACTAATGGGGGTATTAGGACAGACATTAGTTTCGTTTTATGCTTATTATTTTAGTATTCCAACAAAAGACGCCAGTGTCTTTATGATTATTACGTTAGTCTTTTTAGGATGCTTTTTAACTTGTTTGGGATTTTTTGATAAAATGGTTTCTTTTGCGCGGTGTGGTCTTATTATTCCAATTACCGGTTTTGCGCATTCGATGATGAGTGCAGCCTTGGAATATCGAAAAGAGGGCCTAGTAACTGGGCTTGGGGCTAATATGTTTAAACTAGCTGGAACCGTTATTATTTTTGGCGTGGTCAGTGCCTATCTTTTTGGGTTACTACGATACTTTGTGATGGGAGGATAATATGACATTTAAATATAATCACGTTTATATCAATGATGCTAGTACGATTACCGGGCCTTATGAGGCCAAGGGGCCATTTAATAAACTGTATGATAAGAGTTATGACAATTTTTATTGTGGGACAAAGACATGGGAACAAGCAGAAAGTAAAATGTTAGTGGAAAGTGTCGATTTTGTTTTAGGAAAAGTAGGGAAGCTAAAAGAAGAAGTAGACCTTCATATCTCTGGAGATTTATTAAATCAAATTGTCTCTACAAACTATGCTTCTGCTACTTTAGGAATTCCTTTGATTGGCATTTATTCTGCTTGTTCGACAAGTGTACTAGGACTTATTTTAGGAAGCAATATGATTGATTCTGATCAAATTAAAAATTGTGTTGTAAGCGTTTCATCCCACAATAATGGAAGTGAGAAACAATTCCGTCAACCAGTAGAGTATGGGGGACCAAAAAGAAAAACAGCGACTTTTACCGTAACGGGAGCAGCTAGTGCGTATCTTAGTAGGAAAGAATCCCCAATTAAGGTAGAAAGTGCGACAATTGGGAAAGTAATTGATTTAGGAATTACCGACCCATATCACATGGGAGCAGCGATGGCTCCTTCTGCTGCTAGTACGATTTATACGCATTTAAAAGAAACCAACCGGGATATTTCTTATTATGATTTAATTTTAACAGGGGATTTAGGGGTATACGGAAAAAAGATTTTAACCGAATATATGCGTGTGGAGTATCATATGGAACTAAAAAATTATGATGATTCAGCTTGTATGATTTATGATTTAGAAAATCAACCAGTATTTGCGGGAGGTTCAGGACCTAGTTGTCTTCCCTTAGTGACTTATAGTTATCTTTTTGAAAAAATGCGGAAAAAAGAGATTAAACGGGTTTTATTAGTCGCGACCGGAGCTTTATTATCGCCAACGATGACGAATCAAAAACTTTCTATTCCAAGTGTTTCCCATGCGATTAGTTTGGAGGTGTCTGATGATTTATCTTAATGCATTCTTATTTGCGGGGACCGTTTGTCTTATTGGACAAATGATTTTAGATAATACCAAATTAACACCCGGACATATTACCAGTATGTTTGTTGTTGTTGGAGCTTTTCTTGATATCTTTGATATTTATGATCAATTTGTTTTGTGGGCTGGAGGAGGCGCTTTAGTACCAATTACAAGTTTTGGACATCTTCTTATTCATGGTGCTATGGATACCGTTAATAATTTTGGTGTCATGGGACTTTTTACCGGTATGTTTGACCTTACCTCATCAGGAATTGTATCTGCTATTATTTTCTCCTTTCTTTTATCCCTGGTATTTCATCCAAAAGACTAAAATTAGTCTTTTTTTTAGTCCACGAAAATACAATAATATAGGTGATGTTATGTCTATTCGCTCTTACTTCTTAGACGAAGAATTTAAAATCATTTATTATCCCAATCAAATAGACATTATCAATTATCAAGAAATTGAATCTTTCGAGGAAGAAAGTATTCGTATTCGCTATCAAGAGGGACTCCTGCTCATTAAGGGAAAAGAGTTGAGCGTCCAAAAGCTACTAGAGGATGAAGTTTTTATTTGCGGTAAGATTGAGAAAATAGAATTTAGGTGATCTTTTGAAAAATCGTGGTATCGAAGTAGTAAAAAGTAAGGTAAAATTAGTCATTCAAGGAAAAAATCCGCGGAGGTTTCTTTTACGATTAGCTAAAAATCATATCAATTTATTAAAACTGGAGTATAAGGGACCAGAAGAATATTTTGTTATCATTTATTATAAGGACTATGAAAAAGTCTTAAAATTAAATACGACGTATGAAATTCATATTTTAGAGTATGGGGGATTTTTAAAGGAAAAAGAGTCATTTTTTAAAAATAAGTGGATTTTTCTTGCCATTTTACTAGCCTTACTTCTTTTATTTTTTTTATCAAAAATGATTTTTAAAGTAGAAATTATCACCAATGATCAAGATATGCGCGAGTTGCTTCTTTTGGAATTAAAAAATTATGATATTGAAAAATTTCATTTTCAAAAAAGTTATCAAGAATTAGAGACGATTAAAGAATCTATTTTAAAAAATCATCATAATGAGTTAGAATGGTTAGAAATTGAGTCTATCGGGACAACCTATCGCGTGCGTTATGAACCAAGAATTTTAACTCCTAAAAAAGAGACTCCTCCTTATCGCCATTTAGTGGCATCAAAGGACGCGATTATCCAAAAAGTGGAAAGTTCTACCGGTCAAGTATTAAAAAATCAGAATGATTATGTCAAAAAAGGGGATATTATTGTTAGTGGTTATGTATCGTTAAATGGAGAGATAAAAAAAACAGTAAGTGCAACCGGTACTGTTTATGGAGAGACTTGGTATGAAGTCGATGTCTTTTATCCTTTTGGTTATTTTGAACAAGTAAAAACGGGAAAAAAGAAGACAGTTTATGTTTTTGAGTTTTTCACGCACCGGATAGAACTCTTTAATTTTCATCCCTTTTATGATAAAATATATCGTAGTGAGATTCTATTAGAAAAAAGACCAATTCCTATTAGACTTGTGCGGGACTTTCAAGAAGAGGTTCATACGACTTCTTCCATTACAACGCCTGAAGAAGCAAAGGAAAAAGCCATTTTATTAGCTACTACTAAAATAGAGAATACCTTAAGTGGCGATGAGAAGATTTTAAAAAATAGAGTCATTCACGAGGAAGTAGAAAGTGATGGAGTAAGACTTCAAGTTTTCTTTAGTGTCTATGAAGATATTACGGATTATCTTGAAATTCCACTTTATGAGGAGGAAGAACATGAAGAGGGCTCTTCTTAGTATTTTTGCGGGGACATTACCAACGGTTATTATTTGTTCAGTGATTGCTATTACGTTAAGAGTTACTTATCTTTTTAAGTATCGAAAAAAGTTTCATGTTTTTGAGGAATTCCTTTCTTTAACGTTTATTATTTATATTATTTGTCTTTTCTATGCCGTTACTTTTCAAGATATTGATGGTTCTTGGGCAACTTCTAATTTTGAACCGTTTAAGGAAATGTTTCGCTATCCTTTTGGAAGTCGCTTATTTATGAAAAATGTTCTAGGAAATATGCTTTTATTTGTTCCTTATGGATTTTTTACTTCTTATTTTTTAAAAGAAAGAAAACCTCTTATCATTTTAGTTTTGACATTTGTTCTTTCTCTTACGATTGAATTTATTCAATTACAAATTGGTCGGGTTTTTGATATTGATGATATTCTTCTCAATTTGATGGGTGGATTTATCGGATATGTTATCTATTACCT
Source organism: uncultured Bacilli bacterium (assembly GCA_947632115.1). GTDB lineage: Bacteria > Bacillota_I > Bacilli_A > RF39 > UBA660 > UBA5578. The sequence continues at coordinate 25,683 of CANROB010000007.1, read as the reverse complement.
ATTTTATCGTTTTAAAACCCTTTTCAAAGGGGAAGAAAGTGAAAGATGAGGAAATCGGAAGATTTCTTTTTTTCTTGTAAAAGCAGGTAAAATTCGATATAATAAAAATAGTAAAAAGGACGTGAGAATCATGAATTCTTATGAGATTATTAATAATACAAAAGAGGATATTGAAGAGTTAAAAAGTCTAGATGGACTTTTAACTTTTGCGCTTTCTTATTTAAAGTTAGAGAGGGTTATCTTTAATATCATTATAGTAGATAATAAAGAGATTCATAGACTGAATAAAGAATATCGTGGGATTGACCGGGAGACTGATGTTATTTCTTTTGCGCTTGAGGATGATGATACCTTTATCAAGACCGATTTTCGTATTCTAGGAGATATTTACATTTCTCTTGATCGGGCAAGAGAACAAGCGAAAGAATATGGACATAGCCTAAAGCGAGAAATTTGTTTTTTGGCGATTCATGGTTTATTACATTTATTAGGATATGATCACATGAAGAAAGAAGACGAGGAAGAGATGTTTTCTTTGCAAGAAAGGATATTAGAGGAATATGGAATCACAAGGGACTAAGAAAAGAGATAAAAAGGATTTTCACCCAAAGAATTTATTTCGTATTATTCAGTATTCTCTTCAGGGACTTCAATATTTTTTTCAATATGAAAGAAGCGCCATTGTCTATCTAGTGGCTTCAATATTGGGACTGATGGGTGCTTGGATGCTTCATATGAGTCCTATGGAATGGCTAGTCATCATTCTTCTTTTGGTAATGATTCTTTCCGCGGAACTTTTAAATACGGCTATTGAGGCTGTGTGCAACCTAGTGAGTCCCGAATATAATCCTTATGTTAAAATTGCTAAGGATTGTGGAAGTGCGGCAACATTTGTCCTATCTACGGTTGGAATTGCCGTAGGACTCGTGATGTATATTCCTAAAATCATAGAATTGGTAGAAACTTTTTGGTAGGTGAATATGAAAGAAAGATTAAATCGTTTATTGGAAAATAGTTATAGTCCGTATTCGCATTTTCGGGTAGCAGCCATTGTAGTGATGAAGGATGGACAAAGTTTTGAAGGCGTGAATGTCGAAAATGCTACTTATGGAGCTACAATTTGTGCGGAGAGAAGTGCGATTTTAGGAGCGGTTTCTCATGGCTATAAACGTCTAGATTTTGATACGCTTTATGTGATGTGTGATAATGAGAAAATTGGTATGCCTTGTTTTGTTTGTCGTGCGGTTATTAGTGAATTTATGGAGAAAGATTGTAAGGTCGTTTGTATGAATCCTATGGGAGAAGAAGAGGTTCATACCGTTTCCGAATTATGCCCATACCCTTTTTCAAGTGAGGATTTAGAGCATGCGTAGTGGGTTTGTTGGCTTAATTGGTAGACCAAATGTTGGGAAAAGTACGCTTGTAAATAGTATCGTTGGGAAAAAAGTTGCCATTACTACTTCTAAACCCCAGACGACAAGAAATGTCATTCAAGGAATTTATAATGAAGAGGATACACAAATTGTTTTTTTAGATACGCCAGGCATTCATAAACCGAATCATAAACTAGGAGAACTTTTAAATAAACAAGCTTATTATAGTATGGAAGATGCAGACCTCCTTCTTTTTTTAGTCGATGCGAAAGAACCATTCGGAAAAGGGGATGAGTTTATTATTGAAAAATTAAAACAAGTAGATAAACCAGTTCTTCTTGTTCTTAATAAAATTGATAAACTATCCAAAGAAGAGATTATGCAAAAGATTTTAGAGTATAAAGATCTCTATCCTTTTAAGGAAATTGTTCCGGTTTCTGCCTTAAAAAAAGACAATTTAAAGGAATTGATACAGGTATTAAAAACGTATTTACCGGATGAAATCCGTTATTACGGGGAATCCGATATCACGAATCGTTCCTTAGAATTTATGATGAGTGAAATTGTAAGAGAAAAAGTAATGGACTTAACCGAGGAAGAAGTTCCTCACTCTATTACTTGTGTTACCAATACCGTTGAGGTCGGAAGAACTAGTTACACGATTACGATTGATATTATTGTGGACCGCGATTCCCTTAAGAAAATCGTGATTGGCGCACATGGAGCGATGATTAAAGAAATCGGTATTCGCGCTAGAAAAGATTTAGAAAAATTATTAAATCGTAATGTCTATCTAGATTTACACGTCAAAACCGTAAAAGATTGGCGAGATAAAGAAAAGTATCTAGAAGAATATGGATTTCATGATTTTGAACAGTAATGTATAAAAAAAGAAAATTCTTCTCATTATGAAAATGGTGATACGATGAAAGATTTACTATGGAGCCTTTTTGTAACGACGGGGAAAATAGAATATTATCTTCGGTATAAAGAAGAAGTTAGGAGAGAATTAGATGGAAAGGGATATCATTGTCGGAAAGATTTATAGACATATGAGTGGGAATTATTACCGTGTGATTTGTCTTGCAAAAGATTCTGAGGTGTGTATTGGCGAGGAAGCAAAACAAGTAGTTGTCTATGAATCCTTAGGAAGTGATCGTACCATTTGGGTGAGGTCTTATGACTTATTTAATCAAAAAGTAGATAAGAAGAAGTATCCAGATTGTGTACAACAATATCACTTTGAATTAGTAGATGATGCGATTACGTTTCGGTAATATGATTGAGATAGTAGAAGGAATTGTCATTAGTGAAAAGGCCTACGGAGAGACAAGCAAAATCATTAACGTATTTACCAAAGAATATGGGGTAATTGGGATGATGGTGCATGGCTGTAGGACTTTAAAAAGTCCTCTTCGTAGTGTGACAGATAAATTAAGTTATGGAAAATTTACCATTTATTATAAAAAAGATAAACTCTCTATTCTTTCTGAGGTAAATATTCTAAATCCTTTAAAAGAGATTAAAAAAGATATTGAAAAGTTAAGTTATGCTTCTTTTTTAGTCGATTTATCCGAGCAAGTAGTAAAGCAGACCTCGTTAGTATCGACAATCTATGCCTTATTAATCGAAAGTTTATTAAAAATTAATGAAGGGTTTGACCCTTTAGTCATCATGAATATGATTGAGTTAAAGTATTTAGATTATCTAGGGGTGTTACCGGTTTTAGATGCTTGTTCGATTTGTGGAAGAAAGACTGATATCATTACGCTTTCTAGTGATAAAGGGGGGTATCTTTGTTCTCACTGTAGAACGAATGAGCCTATTATTTCTAAGAAAGCTATTCAATTAATCCGGATGTATTACTATGTTCAAATTAGTAAGATTGAAAAATTAGAAGTTAGTCAAGAAGTAAAAAGAGAAATTAATGAATTTTTAGATAATTATTATGATCGCTATACCGGTCTTTATTTAAAAAGTAAAAATTTTGTCAAAGAGTTAGCAAAACTTTCTTAGAGTTACCTCCTTGACAAATGATAGGGTTTGTATTAAAATCTAGGTATCAATGCGATGACGGGCTTGGCAACCTCGAGCAATATAATTAAGAGAGATTCTTCTAGAATAAGTAGGGTGGAACCGCGGAGATTATTCGTCCCTATCGTTCTAGGAGTTTTTTTGTTTTAGGAGGGTTATGAAAAACGTTCAAGTAGAAAATTTTATCAAACGGGAAAAAAAGGAGTTGTTGGTTTCTGCTAAAGAAGAGATTAGAAAAGGGGTACTTGGTATTAATATCCGCTTGAAAGCTCAGTTTGTAGATTTACCTTCTCATATTTCTTTAGAAAAGCAACAGGAACTAATAAAAATAAGTGAAGAAAATAGAAAAGAATTCCCACAGGAATTTCTGAATCAAGAATTAGAAGGAAGAGAGATTACGGAATTTTATCGGGGTACTAATTCTCTTTTGCCAACACGCTTTCGTCGCTTTTATCAAGAGTGTGTAAAAGTAAGTACAAAAGGCCTCACGATTTATTTTACGGATTTAGCGATTGAAAAATTTCAGACGATGATTGCGAAACTAGAAAGAAGAAGTCTATCGGATGGTTTTCAGCTAGTGAGTGATTGCCTAGAAAAGGAAGATGTCATCAATATGTCTTTGAGTGTTTCTGATGGGACTCCTTTTTTAAGAGGAAGATCTTTTTACTATGAAAAAGGAAATGATTATTCTAGGATATGCCCAATGCATACAATCTACTATCGCACTGATCGAAGGGAAGATGGTACCATTGATTCAGAAGAGATTTCCAATATGGAGGAAATGATTACTTTATTTGCTAGAAAGAATGGTGGCTTTTCTATGATGAAATGGAATGAAAAAGAATGTGTTGCCTATAATTGGGGAAGTATTTTAGTAACAGGCATTGATAAAGCACCAGAGCTAAAAGAAAAAGTTTATCGTTATGTCAAACGCGATAATGAAAAGTTCACACTATCAAGTAGTGAGGAATAAAAATAGAAAAGGGAGGAAATGTATGGAAAAATTAACAATGGAAAAATTAGTCAATGTATGTAAAACTTATGGATTTATTTTTCAAGGAAGTGAAATTTATGGGGGACTTGCTAATACTTGGGATTACGGTCCTTTAGGAAGTAGATTAAAAAACAATATTAAAGATGCTTGGAGAAAACGGTTTATTCAAGAGCGAGCAAATGCCTATGAAGTAGATGCTGCTATTTTAATGCATCCTAGAGTATGGGAAGCATCTGGACATGTGGCTTCTTTCTCTGACCCATTAATCGATTGTAAACACTGTAAAGTAAGACATAGAGCAGATAATTTAATCGATGATTTTGATGAGAGTGCTCATGCTGACGGGATGACGCAAGAAGAGATGATTGCTTATATTAAGGAACATAAAGTTCCTTGTCCAAACTGTGGAAAAAGTGATTTTACCGATATTCGTCAATTCAATTTGATGTTTGAAACCCATCGGGGAGTCACAGAGGATAGCAAGAATAAAGTATATCTTCGCCCTGAAAATGCCCAAGGCGAGTATGTTAACTTTTTAAATGTTCAACGTTCTATGAGAGCAAAACTACCTTTTAGTATTGGTCAAGTAGGAAAGGCTTTTAGAAATGAAATCACACCAGGAAATTTTACCTTTAGAACGATTGAATTTGAACAAATGGAATATCAAACATTCTGTAAAGAGGGTACAGACGGAGAACTTTATGATTACTTTAAAGAATACGCGAAAAAATTCTTTATGGATTTAGGAATTCCAGAAGAAAAACTAAGATATCATGATCATGAAAAACTTGCTCACTATGCCAAGGCTGCTTGTGATATTGAATATGACTTCTGCTTTGGTTGGGGAGAAATTAATGGTACCCATAACCGGACCAATTACGATTTATCAAGACATCAAGAATATTCAAAAGTATCACAGGAATATTTAGATGCTGAGACAAATGAGAAATATATTCCTTATATCATTGAATCAACAGTAGGTTGTGACCGATTAGTTTTGGCTATTTTGGATAATGCTTATGAGGAAGAGACTCTTGAAAATGGAGAGACAAGAGAGGTTATGAAAATTCATCCAGCGCTTGCCCCTTATAAGGTAGCAGTATTTCCACTTAATAAGAAGTATCATGGAGAAAAAGCAAATGAGATTTATACCACATTAGCGAAACGCTTTCCAACTACTTATGATGAGACGGCTTCTATTGGAAAAAGATATCGAAGACAAGATGTTGCCGGAACTCCTTTTTGTGTAACGGTAGATGATGAGACCATAAATCATCAAACAGTAACGGTAAGAAGTAGGGATACGATGATACAAGAAGTAGTTCCTTTAAGTGAGTTAGAGGAATATATTGCTTCTAAAATTACTTTTTAAAAGATAGTCAAACACTATCTTTTTTGTTATAATGGATATGGTGATACTATGAAAGTTTTATTTCCAAATCCCCATCATTCCATTGTGAATGTAGCAAATTCGCTTTTAAAATATTTTGGCTGTGAGACCTATCATGAAACCTTACCCGTTTTAGATTCTTATCTAGAAAAGGGGTATCAAAATATCGTTCTTCTTCTTTATGATGGAATGGGTTCTAATCTCTTACGTAAAAACTTAAAAGAGGATGGATTCTTTAGAACCCATGAAGTAGATACCATTCATGCTGCTTTCCCACCAACTACCGTTTCTTCTACGACTAGTCTTTATAGTGGAAAGTATCCGAAAGAACATGGATGGCTTGGCTGGGATTTATATTTTAAAGAAGAAGATAAAACGGTTACTATGTTTTTTAATACGTTAAAAGATAGTGAGGAAGTAGTTCCGGGTGAGCCACTTGCAACAAAATATTATGCTTATCAAAGCATTTTTGAAAGTATTCAAAAAAAGCATAATACGTTTGAATTTTATTCTTTTAAAGGGGATTATCACAATTTAAAAGAGCGAAATGAAAAAATCTTAGAATGTACAAAACTCCCTGGGAAAAAACTCATTTATTGTTATGATACCGAACCGGATTATACTATGCATGAAGTAGGGACGATGGATCCCGCTGTCATTGAAAAAATGGAAGAGCAAGAAAAAATGACAGAAGAACTTTGTAATGAAATAAAAGATGCTCTAGTGATTGTTTTAGCAGATCATGGACATGTGGATGGGGAAGCTATTACGTTAAGGGATTACCCCGATCTTTTCAGGCTTCTAAGGCAAGAGACTTCGATTGAATCTAGAACTTGTTCCTTTTATGTGGAAGAAGGAAAAGAACTAGAGTTTGAAAAATTATTTCAAAAGTATTTTGAACCGTACTTTAATCTTTATACGAAAAAAGAAGTAATTGATAATAACTTCTTTGGTTTAGGCCGTGAACACCCTCATTTTCAGGAATGTTTGGGCGATTTTTTAGCAATTGCCGTTTCTAATAAATATTTCCGGTATGATGAGAAAAGTCCTATTTTTCGCTCTGTTCACGCCGGAATTACAGAGGATGAAGTACTAATTCCGCTTATTATTTATGAAAAAAAGAATCTAGACTAGATTCTTTTTTAGCTGATTTAACATTTTTTCTTTATCTTCTTCCGTACTGGATTTCCACAACACTTCAAAGAAAACCCCTAATCCTGGTAAAGCCATTTCCTCCTTTGCTTGAATAGAACTTTCAATTGCTTCCCGAAATTCTTCTAAAGGAGAGTCTTGAAAGTTAGCCGTGATGCTTTTTCTAATATCGATATTCATACTATCATCCTTTCTAAGGATAGTATGAATAAAAAAAGATGAATTATAACATGTAATAGTTGGAGTCATTATAGTTATTAGTATAGTTTGTACTGGTTTTTCCCTCTAACTTACTGACTCTATTTTCCAACATATTAATTTGTTGTTGCATATTGTTCATTTGTTGTTCCATATTATTATAAGTAGATCCATAACTCGTACTAGTTGTTTGTGTTGCATAAGGCATCATAACCGGTGGTGCGGGTGGCATTGGAACTGGCATTCCTACTCCATACATCGGCATTTGCATATTGCCGGAACAATTTCTTTCTTTTTTCATAATTCCCTCCTAGTCTAATTCATTATATGATAGTAGTAGGAAAATGTGATATAATGAGTTTGGTGATAGAATGCGACTTAGAAATGTAAGAGGAGCTGCAGAAAAAATTGAAAACTCTAACTACATGCTTTTAGATTATAAAAAGTGGAAAGGACATTATCAAGAACTTTTTCAAAATACGCATCCCATTCATCTAGAAATTGGTATGGGAAAAGGTGATTTTTTAATTGAAAAAGCAAAAAGATATCCAGAAATTAATTTTATCGGTATTGAAAAATTTGATAGTGTAATAGTAAGAGCATTAGAAAAACTAGAAGATATAGATTTACCAAATCTACGTTTGATTCGTATGGATGCTGAGGCTATTGAGGATGCTTTTTCAAAAGAAATTGATACCATCTATTTAAATTTCTCTGATCCTTGGCCTAAAGTGCGCCATGCACATCGTAGGCTTATGAGTAGCCATTTTTTAGAAAAATATGATTCTTTATTTCGAGATGAAAAAAGAATTTTGATAAAAACAGATAATCGAGCTCTTTTTGAATTTGCCCTAAAAGAGGTTACGAATTATGGATATCATTTAAAAGAAGTGTCTTTAGATATCTATGAAGAGGGCTTAGAAGAAAATATTCCTACGGAGTATGAAAGAAAGTTTCATGCGAAAGGATTTCCCATTTATTTCTTGGAAGCTGTCGATAACGGAAGAAATAATAGAAAATGCTAGAAATTATGAATTGTTTTTGATATAATGAAATATAGAGGTGGGGTATGAAAAAAATCATAACCTTTCTGCTCCTCTTTTTGGTTTGTGGTTGTACCGTTGTCCGGATTGATACTAGTAACATTGATACGATTGTAAATGTTGTTCTTTCTAAGAAAAATACACTTTATAATCGGGTTGGACAAGGATATAAGTACTATGTTCCAAGAGGGGTAACTTACATCGATACCGATGAATTGAATGATAAACTTTATTCGAATGGAAATTATTATTACTTGTATGTAGATGCCATTGGATATTATAATGATAAAGAAGAAGAATATGAAGAGAAAAATGATGTCTTCTATTCTAGGAAGTTATCGAAAGAAGATGGCTTTGAATGGTCAGGCTATTTGGAAATTGATGAAGAAGAGGATTTATATTATGTAGAGTTTGTCTATAATCATGCAAAGATTGAAACTGTTGTTGCGGAATCAGATTTAAATGATGCAATTTTAAACTCTGCCTATATTTTATCAACCATTCAGTTTAATTCAGAAGTAATTGACTTAATGCTAGATGAGGGATACTTTACAAACCGAGAAGAAAAATATGAAGTATTCACACAAAATGATTCAAAAGAAGATGTCTTCGAACTAGAAGTATACGACGAAGGCTAAAAAGGAAAAGGTGGATTATGGGATTAGTAGATAGAATCAAAAATATTTTTACAGAAGAAGTAGAAGATGACGAAGAAGAGATTAAAGTAGAACAAATTAAAAAAGACGTAAGAAGCGTTCCCATTGAATCTCCTAGTGTAGAAAAAACACCAACGAGAGAGGAAACGAAAAAAGAGGAAGAATTCTTACTCGAAGAAGAGGAAAAGAAAACAAACGAAGAAAAGAAAAATAGTGCTGTTTTCTTTACTGACCGTGACTTTGAAGATTTAGTAACGCCAAGAAGAAGTAGAGAACGAGAAGTAGTAAAACAACCAGAGAAAATAGTAGAGGAGAAAAAAGAGGAAACCCCTAAACCTTATGGAGGAGCTTACAGTAGTACTTCGATTCTTCATACGGAAAAACAAAATTTTAAACCAACGCCAATCATTTCTCCGGTTTATGGAATTCTTGATAAGAATTATCATAAGGAAGATATTATTGATCATAAAGAGTCTGTTACAAGAGCAAAGAACTCTGCTGATGGTTTAAGTGTAGATAGTATTCGCAATAAGGCTTTTGGAACTCTTGAGGATGATTTACAGGAGTCTATGACTGCTAAACCAGTTACTTTTGAGGAACCAAAAGAAGAAGTAGATCTCTTCGATGAATTGGAAGGTAAAGATAAGGTAGAACCTAAAGTTGTTCCTCAAAAAGCAAATGTTCGTGAATTAGAGGAAGCAACCGTTGATCTTACTAAGGAGTTAGATAATCTTCTTTTAAAAAAAGAAAAAGATAAAAAAATGACTTCCTCAACATCTGCTTCTAAAGCAAAACCAAAGAAGAAAGATGCTTCTATTTCAGAAAGTGATCTATTCAATTTAATTGATTCAATGTATGAGGAAGGAGACGAATAATGACTATCGATTTAACGGAAGTATTACCAATTACTCTTTATCTGGCTTTGATTATTCTTGTTGTTGTCTTAATCGTTTTAGCTGTTAGATTAATTAAAACATTAAATAAAGTCGATCGTGTTTTAGATGATGTTAACAGCAAAATGGTTAAAGTAGACGGTTTATTTGATATCATTGATAAAGTAACCGATTATGCAGCTAGTGTGAGCGATAAAATCGTAAGTAGTGTTACGAATGCTATTCATTTTGTAATGGGAAAGAAAAAGAAAGGAAGAGGAAAAAATGAGTAAAAAGAACAGTGGATTAGGAAAGTTTATTGCTGGTTTAGCTATTGGAGCTGGCTTGGGAGTTTTATTTGCTCCTAAATCAGGTAGTGAGACAAGAGCAGAATTAAAAGCAAAAATGGAAGAACTTTACAAAAAGGCAAAAGAATTAAAAATGGATGATGTAAAAGAAACCATTGAAGTAAAGATTGCCGAAATTAAAGAAGGAATTGAAGATTTAGATAAAGAGAAAGTATTAGCGATTGCTAAATCTAAAGCAAAAAAACTTCAAGATATGTGCCAAGAATTAGTAGATTATGTGGTAGAAAAGGGAACTCCAGTAATGGAGAAAACGGCAACAGCCATTCGTGAAAAAACTAGTGCTGTAACTAGTGAAGTATTAGAAAAACTAAAATCTGATGAAAAAGAAGCACCAGAAGAGGAGTAATCCTCTTTTTTCGTTGTTACTCTCTTATTTACTAAAAAGAGTTTTTATAGTATAATGGTAAAGAGGTGGATTATGAAAAACGTACAATCCTTTTTAAAAAAACATAGAAAAAAACTAATTATTCTTGTTATTGTACTTATCCTTTTATTTATTTGTTTTTATGCGGTTATGCGTATTTATAAGTATTTAACGCCAGATACGAAAGAGAGTTATTATGGCGATCGTTGTGATATTACCGAAAGTATTATGATTACAGATGAGAGAAAAAATGGTGTTAAGGATGCCATTGAAGCTTATCCAACAATGAAGATGGAGGATTTTGACATCAAATGTAATCTGATTGATATTGTAGTAACTGTTAGTGATGAGACAACTCTTACCGATGTGCGTAAGATGGCAAATGATATTATTGCTGCGTTTAAAGAAGAAGAACTTAAGTTCTATGAGTTAGAATTAATGGTAGATAGTGATGTAGAAGAAAGTGAAACTTACCCAGTAATTGGTAAGAAGAGAAAGATGATTGATGGAACTGTTATTGACCACTTTGTCTGGGAATAGTTAGGAGTATATAAAATATGAAAAAGAAAATAAGTTGGATTATCCTTGCCCTTGTGCTGATAGGCGCACTAGCAGTTGGCGGTTACTTCTTATGGAATCGAAATGAAAATCATGCTTTTAATGCCGAAGAAGAAAGATGGTTACAATCGAATAAGAGTAATGTTGTGGATATTTACATTCCTAGAGATATTGCTAGTCTTACTTATATGGGTAAAGGGGTTTTCTTTGATTTTGTAGAACAATTAGAAAAAAAGACAGAAATCCCTTTTAATGAAGTTGCTTATGAAGCTTTTGGGTCAGTAGAGGATAAAACCTATGCTATTGAACTAGTAGAGGACCCATCAGAGAATCAACTTCCCATTTTAGAAGATAATTATGTATTGATTACAAAAGAAAAAGTTGTATATTCTTCTTTAGAAGAAATTCAAAATCAAACGATAGGCGTTTTGAATAGTGACTTAGAAGCTATTCAAAAACACTTATCTGGATCAACAATTACTTATGTTCCTTATGATACGGAATTAGAACTTATGAGTGCCTTTCAAGCGGAAGATACCAAACTTAGTGGTATAATTGGTCTAAAGACTTTGTATCTTGATGATATTCTAACGAACAATTATTTTATTTCTTATCAAGTAACTGATTTGAAAAAAATATATGTGTTAAATTTAAATGGAGAAGATATTTTAAATAGTATTGTCTCTAAAACCTTTGAAGAATGGTACCAAAAAACTTTCCAAAATTCTTATTATACAAATTTACTAGATACCTATTTTTCTTTTAAATCTATTACAGAAAAGGAAGCAACGACGCTTCGAGATAAGTCCTATGTGTATGGATTTGTAGAAAATGGGGCCTATGATAAGATTGTAAGTGGAGAGTTAAAGGGAATTAATTATTCTTTAATTAAAACGTTTGCAGAATTTGCAAACATTGATATGGAGTATCAAAAAGGATATGAAAGCAAGGATGAACTTGTTGGTGCTTTTGAAAATGGAAATATTGATTTCTTCTTTAATTCTTATACAGTAGAGGCAGAAAATGCTTATGAGACAGTTTCTGCGCTTCCTGCCAAGATCGCTGTTCTTTCTTTAGTAGATTCTTCTAAAGCCGTTACTTCTTTAAATTCTTTAGAAGGAGAAACGGTAGCAGTTGTAAAGGGTACAAAATTACATCAATACTTGATAGATCAAAAACTTCAAGTAAAAGAATATGATAATTTAAAAGAATTATTTGCTGGACATGAAAAAATCATTGTTCTTGATTTTGAAAACTATGAGTATTATAAAAACAGTTCTTTAGCAAATTATAAGATAAACTATCTATTCTCTTTAAATACAGATTACAATTTTGTAACGCAAAAAGAAAACAAGATATTTGCAGATCTTTTTGACTTCTATTTAGAGTATATGCCTATTCAAATTATGGTAAATAATAGTTATGGTAGTATCTTTAAAGTAGAGAGCAAAGAAACTTACTATTTGATTAGTATCATTGTATTAGCGTTTCTAGTTCTCATTCAATTTTTGTATAATGCTAAAAATGTTTTCGTCTTCTTGAAGAAAAGAAGAAAAAGGACGCTTTCTAAGGATGAAAAGATTCGTTATATCGATTCTCTTACCTCGTTAAAGAATCGTGCTTATTTGAATGATAATATTGAAAAATGGGATAATTCCGAGGTTTATCCACAAATTATCATTATCGTAGATTTGAATAATATTGCTTATATTAATGATAACTTTGGCCATGAAGAAGGGGATAAAGTTATTACAGAGGCTGCTAATATTTTGATTCAAACGCAAATGCCACGTTCGGAAATTATCCGTACGGACGGAAATGAATTCTTAATTTATATGGTAGAATATGAAGAAAAACAAGTTTCTGCTTATATTCGTAAGTTAAATAAAGAATTAAAAGAATTAAGTCACGGTTTTGGAGCAGCAACGGGTTGGAGTATGATCAATGATGCGATTAAGACAATTGATGATGCGGTAAACGAAGCAACTCTTGATATGAAAACCAATAAAGAAATGATGATGGATGAAGAAAGGTAGTAAATTTACTACCTTTTTTATAGAAAGAAAAAACCTAATGAGAATCATTAGGTATATATTCAATAATATCTGTTAAATTACAGTCAAAATAGTCACATAATCTGGCAAATACAGTAACATCTACTCTCGTATTTTCCCCTTTGCAAATCCGTTGTAATACTTTAAAATCGGTATTGGTATCTCGCATTAACTGATTTTTGCTAATGGCATTTTGATTGAGTAAGTCATCTAATTTGAAAAGATAATATCCATTTTCCACATCAATTTTGACCATAACATCCCTCTAAAATTATCATAACAATTTTACGGTTTGCTTGACTATTGGTTATATAACCATTATAATGAGATAGAAAGTAGAAAGAAGGGAATCTATGGACTTTATAGCTGACTACTCTTCTAAGGTACACGAGTGGATTGAAGTACCTAGAAATGAGTTAAGAAGATTAGTTTATATAGAAGGAAGAGAAGAATATCGCGAACTTCTTCAAAAATATGAACAAGCCTATTTTGAAAAATGTTTAAAAATTGAAAAAATGTTAGATGAAGAATACGAAGAAAGACTTTTAGATAAAAAGTAGAAACCTCTTGAAAACCAAACCTTTGTTTGCTATAATAAATATGGTGATTCTTATGAAGGTAGAAGAAATAAAAAAACTAAAGTCTGGAAAATATAAAGTCAAAATAGGGGATGAAGTGATTACTACCTATGATGATGTCATTTTAAAAAATCATTTACTATTTCAAAAGGAGATTACAGAAGAGACTTGGAAACAAATTGGTATCGATAATGCTTATGCCGATATTTATCATAAAACCTTGAATTATCTTTTAAGAAAAGTTCGCAGTACCAAAGAGGTATTGGAATATTTAGAAAACTTTTCTCTTCCTGATTCAGAAAGAGAAAAAATGATAAATCGTCTTAAGGGGATAGGATTATTATCGGATGTGGCTTACGCTAAGGCTTATATTTCTGATAGTTTATATCTTACGAATGATGGACCGGATAAGATTCAAAATCATTTATATGCAGAAGAGATTGATGAGAGTATTATTTTAGAAGAAATGGCTAAAGTGGATACGGCTTATGTGCAAGAAAAAATGGAGAAGTTAATTCAAAAGAGAATTCAAAAAGATCATAAGCATTCAAATTATCAATTGCAACAAAAAATTGTCATGGATATGGTGAATCTTGGATATCATCGTGAAGACATCTTAGCCTATTTATCACAAGTAACCTTAAAAGATGATGAGAAACTAGAACAAGAATATGAAAGATGTTATCAGAAGTTATCGAAGAAATATGAAATTCCTGAACTATTCTATAAGATAAAGGAAAAACTTTATGCTAAGGGATTTGATATTCATGATATCGAAGCTTATTTAGACAAAAAAAAATCAGAAAATTTCTGATTTTTATTTTTGGTCATCTGTTTTTAGAGAATCTTTAAAATCTTTATAACTATTTTCAATATCGCTATCATAGAATTTAATATTATATTTTTCTCTTAAAGCAATCATGGCTTCGTATTGTGTGTTACTAGAAGAATCATCTAATTTTTCATTGGTAATAGCTACTTTAATAGCCTCTTTTGAATCTTCTAAAGATGGTTTCGCAGAAGCTGATTTTCTTAAAATAACATGGTAACCATATTCTGTTTTTACTGGCTCAGCAGTATATTCTCCATCTTTTAACTTGCTAGAAGCATCCCAGAACTCACTAACAACATCACCCTTCATGAAGTTTTCATATAATCCACCTTCACTATAAGTGCCATCATCAGAATATTCTTTTGCTAGTTCGATAAATTTATCTTCTAATTTATCCTTATCTGTTTTCTTTAATTGCTTAATTAAATCCTTAGCAGTCTCAAGGGCTTTCTTTCCATCCTTGTCGCTTTCTTCAATATTGATAAGGATATGACGAACAGATAATTTCTCAGAATATTTCTCATTATAATAATCTTCAATTTCTTTATCTGTGATATTTTGAGATACCCAATTTTCAATTGCTGTTGAAAGTTTGATATTAGAAATAGCATAATCTTTAATTTCCTTTTCATCATTGCTACTAAGACCAATATAGTAAGCTGCTACATCTTTTAATTCCATATCATAAGATTCAGCGATTTCTTTTAATTGGTCGAGATAACTTTGGGCTTGTTCTTTGATTTCATCAGTTGTTTCAACCTCTTTTTCAGCAATATACATATCAATCAAATTGAGTGCAGCAGAATAACCATAATCTTTTTTGATTTGCTTATATAATTCATTGGCTGTAATTTGTTTGCCATCAACAGAAACGACTACCTCTTCTCCATTTTTTAGTTTAGGATTACCACAAGCCGTTGTAAGAACAAGGGCAAGACAACCAGCCACCATCAAAATTCTTCTCTTCATAATTTCTCCTTCCTTTAGTACTCATTTTTCAACGTACAAACTTATGATACCAAATCTAGAAATAAAATTCAACGATTTCTTTCACATCTTCACGAAATATTCATAAAATAACTGTGAAAAGACAAAAAGGAGGAATGATTTTATGTGTTGTAATTCTGGAGTATCTTCTGCAGCAATCGTACTTGTATTATTTATTCTTTTAATTATTATACTTGGAGCTTGGATTTAAGGAGGTTTTTATGGCTTGTGGAGATTCATGCAACAACAAGGAAGTGACCCAGACGAAGGAGTGTCATGGAAGCGGTAATACGTTTGTCATTATTATCGTTCTCTATATTTTACTTGCTATCATCATCGGGTCATATCTTATTTAAAAGAGGGTATCCTCTTTTTTTTGACATTTTTATTTGACGAAATCCATTAAAATTTAGGAAAAGGGGTTTACAAAAGGAAAAGAATTAGGGTATAATGGTGGTACACAGTGGATAAAAGTGGTTAAAAGTGGGGTGATTTTTATGTTTATGGGTGAATATCATCATGCCATAGATAGTAAAGGTCGGCTTATCATCCCTTCTAGAGTAAGAGAAGATTTGGGTGATGAGTTTATTGTTACCCGTGGGTTAGAGGGTTGTCTATTTGTCTACCCAAAGACTGAGTGGGATTTGATTATTCAAAAGTATAAGCAATTGCCTGACACGAAAGACCGCCGTTACTTCATGAGAATATTTTTATCGGGTGCTACTATATGTGAGCTAGATAAACAGGGTAGAGTCAATATCCCAATGCCACTTGTAGAGTATGCTAGTCTTGAGAAAGATTGCATTATTATCGGGGTAGATGAGAGACTCGAAGTTTGGAGTAAAGAACGCTGGGACAGTTTCATTTCGAATAATGAAGCCAATTTATCAGAAATTGCGGATAACCTATTTGCTACCAATTTCAATATTTAGGAGGTTTTATGCATAAGAGTGTTTTACTAGAGGAATGTATAGAATATCTCAATTTGAAAGAGGATAGCGTTATCGTTGATTGTACATTAGGTTACGCAGGGCATAGTAGCGAAGTGTTAAAAAGAATAAAAAGGGGCTTCCTTTTTGCCTTTGATCAGGATAAGGAAGCAATTCTAAGTAGTGATGAGAGACTTTCTAAGATTGCCTCTAACTATGAAATTATTCCTACCAATTTTTGCCATTTAAAAGAAGAATTAGCGAGAAGAGAAATAACGCAAGTAGATGGCATTCTTTATGATTTAGGAGTTTCTAGTCCTCAGTTAGATGAAAAAGAGCGTGGATTTAGTTTCCACCAAGACGCTAAGTTAGATATGCGAATGGATCAAGACCAATTTCTAACAGCAGAGGAAGTAGTCAATCACTATGATTATGATACGTTAGTAGATATTTTTAGACGGTATGGAGAAGAAAAGTATGCCTCTAGTATTGCCAGGGGAATTATTAAAGAAAGACCCATCCATACCACGCTAGAATTAGTAGAAACGATTAAACGAAGTGTTCCGGAAAAATATCGGCGGGAAAAACATCCAGCTAGAAAAGTTTTTCAGGCCATTCGTATCGAAGTAAATAATGAGTTAGAAGTGTTTGAAGATAGTTTAAGACAAGCCTTAGAACTCTTACGCCCTGGAGGAAGAATTTGTGTGATTACATTTCATTCTCTAGAGGATAAAATTTGCAAAGACATCTTTAGAGGGGTAACAGAGGTGAAAGAAGAATTAAAATCTTTACCTGTTATCCCTCTAGAATACCTCCCAAAATATAAGTTAGTTAAAACAATTACGCCTTCTAGGGAAGAACTAGAAGAAAATCCACGATCAAGAAGTGCCAAATTAAGAATCATAGAAAGAATAGGTTGAGAATATGACTCGTAAGCAAAGAAAACCAAAGTTTACTAAAAAAGAAAAATTTGTTTATACATTGGGTGTTTTAGCGTTTATCGCTCTTTTTGCGACGAAGATTTTCTATGGCGCACAAATCAGTAATATTAAGATGCGTATTGAAGAGATTAACTATGAAATTGAAAATCAAGAAAAGAAAAATGAGTCGTTAACCATGCAGGTAAATGAACTTACTTCCTACGAAAATGTAAGTGGGGTCATCAAAGATTTAGGTCTTGCTTATAACAATGAAAACATCGTTGTGATAAATAAGTAAAATATGTTATAATAAATATGGTGATGATATGAAAAGAGAAACAAATGCCATTGTGAAAAGTTGGCGTGAGCCAAAATATATTCTTTTGGTTTTTCTCTTTTTTCTTTGTGTTTTATTAGGACAATTTGCCTATCTTTCCTTATCTAGTAAAGTATATGGGAGAGATTTAAAAGAATTCGCAAAAAATCGTATTACGGTAAAAAAAGAATTGGTTGCGAAAAGAGGAACGATTTATGATAGTGAGGGAGATGTTTTAGCCCTTAATGTTGCTTCTTATACTTTGGTAGCTTACCTAGATTCTTCAAGAACAACTGATTTAGAAAATCCAAAGCATGTAGTAGATAAGGAAAAAACAGCCGAAGCTTTATCAGAAGTTTTAAATGCTCCTTATGATTATATTCTTTCACGTCTTCAAAAAGAGGGCGTTTATCAAGTAGAGTTTGGAACCTATGGTTCTAAATTAACAGAATTAAAAAAACTAGAAATTGAGGCCCTAGAACTTCCTGGCATTGATTTTATAGAAACGATGAAGCGTTTTTATCCAAATGGAACTTTTGCTTCTTATATCGTTGGATTTGCTAATACGAAAGAAATAGAGGAAGATGGACAAAAGAAAGAAGAAATTGAAGGAATCTTAGGAGTTGAAAGTGGTTATAATGATATTCTAAAAGGAACCAATGGTAGTATTACCTATCAAAGAGATTTATCTGGTTATCAAATTCCTGATACCCCTGAGACGAAAGTGGAAGCCATTAATGGAAATGATATTTATCTTACAATTGATGCTAATATTCAAAGATTTTTAGAGACAGCTGTTTCTGAGACAACCGCTAAATATAAACCAGAATGGATGATTATTGCTGCTTTGGATGCCAAAACAGGGGAACTTTTAGGAAGTGCGACAAGTCCAAATTTTGATCCAAATAGTGTTCCTAGTGATTTAAACTATAAAAATCCGTTAATCTCTTATGGTTATGAACCGGGTTCCGTTATGAAGACTTATGCGTATCTTTGTGCGATTGATTCGGGAAAATATGATGGAAATCAAACCTATCAATCAGGGAAATATACGATTGGTCCGGATACGGTTCACGACTGGAATCCAAGAGGATGGGGAAGAATTACTTATGATAAAGGCTATCAACTTTCTAGTAATGTTGGAACCATGCATATGGCAAAGGAATATTTAAGTCCAAATGAATTACGAGAATGTTTAAGAAGTTATGGTTTTGGTTCTAAAACAGGAATTGAATTATCTGGTGAGTTACCAGGAGCTATTAATTTTAATGGGAAAGTAGAAATCGATTGGCTAACTGTTAGTTTTGGTCAGGGGCTATCTACAACAGCATTACAACAACTTCAAGCCCTAACGATTATTGCCAATGATGGCGTGATGGTAAAACCTCATGTCATTAAAAAGATTGTGAATACCAATACAGGTGAGGTTACAGAAACAAAAGTAGAAAAAACAGGACAAATTGTTAAAAAAGAAGCGGTTGCCAAGATGAAAGAATTGATGTATGGAGCTATCAACAATTCTTGGGCGCCAGGACATACCTATGCGGTAGAGGGCTTTGATGTCATTGGTAAAACAGGTACTGCACAAATATTTGAAAATGGGCACTATCTAGAAGGAGATGGAAATTACCTCATTTCTTTTTCAGGAATGTTTCCAAAAGATGATCCTGAAATTATTATTTATGCCGCTATGAAAAAACCATCCATTTGGTATGCTTCTACCCTTGCGCCAGCTGTCAAATCCGTTATTCAAAACATAGCCAAATATCGAAATATTTATAGTACGGTAGAGGCAACTACCAATGTTCAAAAAAGGGTTCTTCCTTCTTATAAAAATAACAATACGGAAAAGGTAGAAAAAGAACTTACTCAAGCCGGTTTAGATGTTATCGTGATTGGAGATGGCGATACGGTAGTAGATCACTATCCTATCAAAGGAAGTACGGTCGTAACAGGAGATAAAGTCTTTTTAATTACCAATGGATCCACATACCAGTTAGAAAACATGAAGGGTTGGGCAAAAAATGATGCCGTATTATATCTAAAACTTTTGAATTTGCCATATTCCATGACCGGATATGGTTATGTTACAAAACAAAGTATTAAAGCAGGTACTGTTATCCAGGAAGGAATGGATGTAACACTAGAACTAGAGAATAAGTATGAAATAGAACAGAAGAAGGAAGAGTGATTCTATGCAATTACCAAGTCAAGTTGATAATTATTCATCTACCAGTTTAGGAAATCAAATATCTCAAGGGAAATATACGATAGACCATAGCGGTCCTATGGGCGTGCAAGAGGATATTGAGACATTTGAAGATTATGAGGTAGAAGTAAAAGAAGTAAGACATGTGATTCAAAATGGGGAAAGTTTATCTTCCATTGCTCAAAAATATGGGGTTAAAGTAGATGATCTTTATAATGCGAATAAAGAGACAATTGGTTTAGATCAAAACAAAATTTTTCCAGGTCAGGAATTAGTTATCCCACAAAATAACGTTGAAGAGGAGGCTTTGGAGCAAGAAGTAGAACCTGTTTCATCAGAACCTGTTTTGCAAGAAAATACAGAAACATTTTATAATGCCGAGATGATAGAGCCAACAAAAACAGTACATGGATATAAAGGAGTACTTCACACCAAATCACAAGCTAGTGGTTCTATGAAAAATACGGCCGGTTTACTTACGACGAATAATCAAACTTATCAAATTGTTCCTGATAATCAATATGCCATGCAACCAGGAACCATTTCAGAAAGTGACTATCGCCTTATGATTGCTCAAGTAGCAGGCGAATCAGCCAATGACAAAGATGACATGTTAGCGGTTGCTAGTACCATTTTAAATCGTCTAGAACAAGGTGGTAGTTATGGCACTTCTGTTCGTGGCGTTTTAGAAAAAGGTTATTTTCCTTGGGGCAGAAGTTATCTTGGTTACGTTGAGGGTGGTAAGTTTTATCAAACCAATGAGGGACAAGAGAAATTAGCGCAAGTAACAGAGGCTGTGAATGACGCCTTAGCAGGTGTTCGAAATGTGGAAGGAAATGTTTTCTATTATAGTGGAGATGGAACACATAACTATTTCTCTGATATCTTATAGAATTGACAATTCTCATCTTATGAGATAGAATAGGGAAACTGTTTGGAGGCATTCACTATGATTCGAGAACAACTCAGCCGTTATCATGAAGAGTTTCAAGAAGCTTTACAAGATTTAAAAACAAAAGGAAGAAGGAAAAGACAAATTCCTAACATTCTAACTTCTTTCCGACTTCTCGCACCTTGTTTTATCTTACCTGCTGCTTTTACTGGTAATGTTCCTCTCGTGCTTACGTTTGTAGGAGTATTTTCCGTGACTGACTTTTTAGATGGGGCGATTGCTAGAACTTTTCATTTCACAAGTGACCTAGGTCGAGATTTAGATGCTTTTTGTGATAAAATTTTTGCAGGTACTTTACTTTTAGGAGCTAGTTTTATGAATCCTCTTTTGCTTATTAATTTAGGATTAGAATTAGCGATTACTGGAATTAACGTCAAAGCCAAACTAAAGGGGCTAGATCCTAGATCTCTTTATATAGGAAAAATTAAAACTTTTTTCCTTTTCCCCTTATTAGGACTTAGTTTGGTATCGAAAGGTTTAGCGTTAGAGTCTCTTTTTTATACCATGTTAGGAGTAACGGCTACTTTACAAGGCATTACCGCTTATTCTTATGATGAAAAATATAAAAAGGCTTTCGCACATAAAAAACGTTTAGAGGGTATTTCCGAATTAATCTCTTCTGAAGAAAAGGAAAAAAGGGAAGAACCAGAAATGATTCATCTTTTAAGTCCAAGAGAGAAAAAAATAGAAACTTTGCGAGAGATGAGAAATATCTTAACCAACGAGATAAACCTAGAAAAACCGTTAGAAGAAATGCCTCAAAAAGAAAAACAATATCAAATAAAGAAGAAGGATTCCTAAAAAAACTTCTTCTTTTTTTGATTTTATGTACGGAAACATGATAAAATGGTATTGGAAGTGAGAATATGAAAGAGCCTCTTTTTTATCGCTTAGTAAGACCTCTAATTTCTCTTTTTGTAAGAATTGTTTATCGACCAGTCATGGTTGGAAAAGAAAATATTCCATCTAAAGGAAGAGTGGTGTTGGCAGGAAATCACACCAACAATTTTGATTGTCTTCTTCTTATTTCTGCTACCAAAAGACCCATTCATTTTCTTGCAAAAAATTCTCTTATGAAGGGATGGAAAAAAGGAATCTTTCAAGCTATGGGAATTATTCCTGTTGATCGGTCTAAAAAAGATCCAAGAGCTCTTCAATCAGCGATTGCTTATTTAGAAAAAGAAAAAGTGATTGGTATTTTTCCAGAGGGAACCATCAATCGGACGGATGAGATAACCATGCCTTTTAAGTTTGGGGCTGTGAAGATGAGTTCGGATACGAAAAGTCCTATTGTTCCTTTTATTATTAAAGGAGAATATCGTCCATTTAAAAGAGGGCTTTCTATTGAATTTTTAACCCCTCTAGAAATAGGGGAAGACTTAGAAGTAGAAAATAATCGATTACGCGAAATCGTTAGTAAAAAATTGGAGGGATAATCATGTCTATTTTTACTGTTTTTAGAAAGAAAAAACCGATTCCTGCTCCTTGGGAGAAATATTATAAAGAAGAAGAAAGAAACATTAAAATACCCAATGTTAGTCTTTATGATCAGGTTCTTCAAAGTTATCAAAAATATCCAAATTATAAAGCTATTGTCTATATGGGAAAAGTAATTACTTATCGAAAGTTAGTAAAACTAATTGATAAGGCAGCGGCTTCCTTTTATGCTCTTAAAGTAAAAAAGGGCGATATTGTGACGATTTGTATGCCGAATATGCCAGAGGCTTTAATTTGTTTTTATGCGCTAAATAAATTAGGAGCTATTGCAAACATGCTTCACCCTCTATCAGCAGAAGAAGAGATTAAAGAAAGTCTTATTTCTACGAATAGTAAATATTTAGTAATGGTAGATATGTTTTACGATAAGATTGAAAATACGATTGGGGAAACGCCTGTAAAGAAAGTCATTTTTGTATCTCCTGCTAATTCTTTAAATATCTTCTTAAGAATTGGCTATAAGATAAAAGAACACGGAAAATATAAGAAATATCCCCATACAAAGAATTTTATCAGTATGAAAAAATTCTATCGATTAGGAAAGAAGGTAGAAGTTCCCGAAAAGAAATTTGGAAAAAATACTCCTGCTGTTATTTTACATAGTGGTGGAACCTCAGGAACTCCTAAGAACGTGGTGATTCAAAACCGGTCTTTTATTCTAGAAGCTAGACAAGAACAAATTCAGATGAAACGACTTCATGCCGGGGATTGTTGCCTCGCAATTATGCCAAATTTTCATGGCTTTGGACTTAGTGTTTTAATGCATACCCCATTATCTTTAGGATGTTATACCATTTTAGTTCCACAATTTGATGCTAGAAAATTTGATACCTTATTTAAAAAGACAAGACCTACTTGTGTGCTTGGAGTACCAACATTATATGAAGCTTTAATCCATTGTCATAATGAGAAAAATTTAGATTTATCTTTCTTAAAATATGTAGTTAGTGGGGGAGATATTTTACCAAAATCTTTAGAGGATGAAATTAATAAATATTTTGTAGAACATAATTGTACTGCTGTCGTTACGCAAGGATATGGACTATCCGAGGCTTTAGCGGCTGTTACTCTTGCTTGTGATGATATTAATAAAAGTGGTTCTGTTGGTATTCCCCTTGCCGGAAACTATATTAAAATCATTGATCCTGCTACTCAAAAAACAATGCCTTATGGTGAGGTAGGAGAAATTGTTATTAATTCTAAAGCCCTTATGATGGGATATCTCAATAACGAAAACGAAACCAATTCTGCCCTACAGATTCATAAAGATGGTCATGTTTGGCTTCATACTGGAGATTTAGGATACATGGATGAAGATGGCTTTATTTTCTATAAGGGAAGACAAAAGAGAATGATTATTACCAGTGGTTATAATGTTTATCCGAACCATGTAGAAGAAGTAATTGAGTCTCATCCCGCTGTTTTACAGTGTACTGTAATTGGTATTCCTCATCCTTATAAACAGGAAGTAGGAAAAGCTTTTATCGTTTTAAAAGAGGGATACCATGGCCTTTTTGTAAAAGCAGATATCCGTAACTACTGTAAAAAGCATCTAGCAAAATACATGATTCCTTACCAATTTGTTTTTCGTAAACAATTGCCAAAGACGAAGTTAGGAAAAGTCGACTTTGAAAAATTAAAAAGTGATATTGGAGAAGATGATGACGATGAATAGAAAAGTTCCTGCCCTTTATAAAGTAGGGAGATTCCTATTAGGCCCTATTTTCCGTTTTTACTACTGTCCTAAAATTATTGGTAAGGAAAATATTCCTAAAGAGGGGCCTATTTTAATTGTTGGAAATCATAAACATCTTTATGATCAGTGTATTACGATTGTGGCAACCAAAAGAGGAATACACTACATGGCAAAGAAAGAATATTTTGATAATAAGAAAGTAGCTTGGTTTTTTAAAGGAACAGGATGTATTTCTGTTGACCGTTCTAGGAAAGATGAAGAGGCTACCCATTTAGCGCTTGAGGTTTTAAAAGATAAAGGGGCGGTTGGTCTTTTTCCAGAAGGAACAAGAAACAAAACCGATGCTTTTCTTTTACCATTTAAGTTTGGAGCAGTATCAATGGCTTCAAAAACAGACGCGTTACTAGTTCCTTTTGGAATTACTGGAGATTATCGCTTTCGTAGTAAAAATTTGACCATTCGCTATGGGGTTCCTTTTAAAGTAGGAGATATGTCCTTAGAAGAAGCCAATCAAAAACTTTATCAAGAAGTGGAATCCTTAATGCGACAAAATTTGAAAGAAAGACCTTAAAATAGTAAAAATAGCATTAGGTGGTACGATGAATGTAGAGGGTTACTTAAACTTAGATTATGGGGATTTAAAAAGAAGTATTCGCTTCTTAAAACAGAATCAGGATACTGGTTATGAAAAACTCTTAAAAGATACTAGGATAAAACAGAAACTAATTGATAGTCCTTCTAAGTATGATTTTATTTGGTTTACGCAAGAGGAGGAAGATAGGACGCTTCTTCTTCTTTTGGATGAAGAAGGAATTGCTATTTTAAATAGTTCTTCTGATTTAATAGATAAACTAAATGCAATCTTAACTTGCGGAAAAGAATATGTGAATGACTTATTAAAAAAGCCTAGTTTTTGTGAAATCGTTTTAGCCAATAGGGAGGAATTGGCGCATTATTTTTCTTCCCTTTCTTTAGAAGGAGCAAAATCACTTATAGAGTATGCTAGAAAAAAGGAATTAAAAGATTCGGATATCAAAAAAATCATTCAATCTTTATCTGGTAAGACGATGGGAGCTTTAATAGAACAAATAGAAATTCCTTTTTCTATGGCGGAAGATATGCTCCAGGTAGGATCTAAAGAAGCGATAGAGGCAATTCTTAAGCAAGATTTACGAATCTCTTTATCCCAAGTTCCTTTTTCAACAATCTATTCTATGGCTAAAAAGGGAGTAAAAATTCCAAGCAGTCTTTTAGAGGAGACTAGTCTTCAAAAGAAAATATCTACGATGTCAAACGTAAAAGAATACCGTTTTTTAATCGAGGCCTTAAAACAAAATAATGATACAAGTGATCTTGAAAAAAAGCGAAAGCAATATTATGAAGACTTTATTGCTAATTTTAATTCGAAAGAAAATATGTCTACTTTCCACTATACTCTTTATGAGAAAGTAGTAAAACTACTAGAACAAAAGAAAAATATGGAAGAAATGATTCTTTCTTTACCGGAGGTCTTTAACGCCTTTGGTAGTGGCCTTTCTGATATTGATGCCCAAGTAGAGCTAGGAAGATTATATCGTGAAAAAGATATTCAAAAAATACACCGTTTCTTTGAGCAAGAAAGCAATTTATTATTGACTAATATGATTGTTGATTTTCATTTTGAAGATATTCCGTATAATTTGTTCTTAGATTTAAAACAACTTTGTCATTT
>CANROB010000006.1 GCA_947632115.1 uncultured Bacilli bacterium | reverse complement strand
CCTAAATTATGGATTGATAAAATCCGAAAAGGGCTATCGAAAGGAGGTGATTTCATGGAGATACTGCTTATATCAAAAAAAATGGTAACCCTTAAAGATTGCATTGAACTAGAATCCAAGGAATACCAAATCTACTGTAAAAGTAGTGTACCATATATATTGGTACTGAGAACGAGGCGATAGCCCTTTTCTCATGTAATAAAATATCATATTTTCTTCTTAACGTCAAGAACCACGCGAAAGTGAAGTTCTAACAATAAAAGAAATTCGCAATCATGATTCAGATGTAGCGTTCTTTTTTTCTTCTATATCTTCTAATATTGCTTTAGCAAAAACAATTGGTGGAACAAAACCCATTTCATCAAACATAACATTCAAATCTTCATCACAAATAATATCAATTATATCATTCTCAGTAAAAAAATCTTCAAACATAAAATCAAAACCTTTCTAAGGAAACAATAAAAGCATTAAACATAAAAAGAAATAAAAATAAGTACAAAATAATAAAATAAGAACATCACGCTTTAATTGTTCAACAGGAGTAGAATCTATTTCTCTTTTCAATCTTTTAATCATAAAACACCTCAATCTAAGCTAGTATCATTAATAAGAACTATATCGTTTATATCTTGAATAAAACTTTCAATCTCTTGACGTGTAAAAATACTCTTACCTTGTTTTACACGAGATTGATTTATTAAATCTATATCAGCATTAGTCAACTCTTTATTATTCTTCAATGAATTTTTAATAAAATCAATGTTAGTAGAATCTAAAGTAATCATATCACTTAAAATAATTTGTAATAATGATTTAGAAACTTGATAATCAAACCATCTCTTTTTACGTGTAATAGAAGTATCTATTGCCTTTTTTACAAATTTAAGCTTAGATACATTATCTAAATAATCTAAATACCATTTAGCAACTTTCCAACGTGACTTATTAGAATCTTTCTTATTAGGTTGTAAGAACTGAATCTTATCGAATAAAATACCTCTTGCAATACTTAAAATATCATCACCAATAGAAATATGCTTAAATATCTCTAAAGCATACTCATGCCTAAATCGTAACTCAGTTCTAGTCCAATACTTAACATGATCATCTACTTCATATCCATTAGATTCACGTTCCTTAATCTTATCATAAAATGTAACTTCACATAAACTAGCTTTAGATCCAAATTGAATCGTATATCCTAAAGATGAGTTATCATCAACAACATTCTTATTAATCATAATACTAGTTTTAAAACGAGAACGAATCCAAGCGTTAGATCTATAATAAGCGATTTTCTCTAGAGTAAAATACTCGTTACTAAAATCATCAATAGCTAAATCGATACGATTTACATTAAATTCATGTGATTGAATCTTAACAAATAAATCTTTCCAATCTAAATTTAAATCTTCAAAATCACGACATCCTTGACCACGTAATAAAAAATTAATTCCTTTATTTAAATATGCCGGATGAAAATGTATTTCAATATTTCGAAATTCATAATGCATTTTATAACCATTCAAGCCAGATTGAACAAGCGTAAGATCTTCTTGCTTAATACCAAAAAATTCAGTAACTAAATTAAAGATAAATTGATGTAAATGTAGCTCGTCTACATCGTCCAAAATAGTGAATTGGAACCAATCTAGGAGTAAATATCGAGTTTGG
The DNA here is from genome assembly GCA_947632115.1 of uncultured Bacilli bacterium. Lineage (GTDB taxonomy): Bacteria > Bacillota_I > Bacilli_A > RF39 > UBA660 > UBA5578. The sequence goes on along the minus strand of CANROB010000006.1, from coordinate 67,576 downwards.
TCTTGTTTTTCCAAGCGAAACACCTCTTTTTATGTATTTATTACCCCCCTATTAGTATGGGGGGTACCAATACAACTTTATGCGCGGCGCTAAAACGCTCGCGCAAAAGTTGTAGGTTCTGTTTTTTTCGATTTTTTTCCAACTTTTTCACCATCTTGATGATCTAGAAATTTTTGATTTAAAATAGCGCATGTATCTTTAGGCATAATCAAAGAATTATAAGTTCCTTTATCCAATTTAGGTTTATCTATATTTAAAGGACGCAAATAAGTAGAATCATAACTACTACCTATCTTTTTAAAATTAAAGAATTTAATAGATCTACTAATAGAACATTCTTGCCTTTTAGTCTTAGATCTAGTCGTAATATAGGTATAATCTTCTATTTCATAACATTTACGCATAAAAATTATTCCCCAAGGTAAAAATGGAAACTTAATTTTCTTCATGATTTTATAATATTCATTCATAATATTTTTTTCATACACGATCAAACGGTTCGGGTGTTGAGTTGCGAATACTATATCATCAATACCAAAATGCCTATGAGCTTGTAAGGTCATACCAATAGCACGAGGAAATAAAAACGTATCAGAAATAGAATCATAATCAAGTTGTGGTTCATCAAATCCCATAAATGCGTGAGACTCAAACGACCATTGATTTTTTAAATCATCAATATGAATCTTTCTACTATAAATCTTCTTCTTTTTATCTAAAAGAACTGGATAGCTAGTATATACATTATTTACATGCCAAGGTTGGCCTTTTAATTTTCTACGCATACAATAAAAGAATGAATTCTGCCTTTTATAATGCTTAACAGCTAAATAAGTAAGACTAAATGTCTTTCCACATCCAGGAATACCGCATAAAGACTTAAGACTCATCTTCTACTAACCTCGAAAAATAACATCTAGCCATGGCTCTAATAACCTTATCACTATAAAACGTTTTAAAATCTAGTGTTCTTCTAAAATCTCTAATTAATGAATCAGTCGGAATAATATCTAAATCTTTCATAACTTCAATACAAATTCTTTTAATATTTCTATTCAATTAAATCACCTTATCTAAAAATATAACTATAAACTTATAAACAAATCTTATAAATGTAACAACGCAAAACAAAAACATCCCTAAATAAATAAAATATAAAATCAATAACACATCATTAGAATAAACCAAATCTAAACTGCTTAAAGAAATAACTTCATCTAAAATAACTTTAAATTGATCAATACTAATAAGAAAAGGAACAAAACTTACATTTTTCATTTGCTCACCAACTTAAATACGAATATAGCTGGAAAAACAATAATAAAAATAGATGCTAAAAAAAGGAAAAAAGCAAGTATCAAATAAATAAATTCACAACCAACAGGAACACTACCAAATAACTGCTGAGCCATCTCATAATATGTTTCCATTAATTAATCACCTCTTGAATATCCAAAAAATTTCCATAAAGATCATGCTCAATCAATTCTACATTATAAAATTTTCCTAATTCATAAAAATTTCTAAAATCTGGAGCATAAACTGACAATTGTTCTCCGGATAAAACACCGGAAAACTTTACAGTATTATAAACTTCTAAAGGATTATAACTTTCTAACTTTTCAAAAGTAAGAAGTCTTTCTAACATTAATTTATCCATAAAACTACTTCCTTCCATAATTACGAGGAGAATAAACGTCTTTCTCATGCTTAGGCCTATAAGAATGCTTTGGAATATACTTAAGTCCGTAATCATCTTCACCAGTAGCATTGTAAATACCTTCAAATAAAAGTTTCAAACAAACAATTACAAAAACAATAGCTATAAATAACATTCCCCATGTAACACTAGTAGAAGAATCCAAAGTTATGGTAAACAAAAAATCTAACCATTCACCAATAATTGAACAAATAAATTTAAAACAAGAAAGAAACATCTAAGCACCTCGAATCAATTTATAAATTAAATAAAAAACTGCAATCGATAAAAAAGATACTAAAATAGGTCGAACCTCATATGGAAATATAAAGAACAAAGATTGAATTGTAGTAAATATATTCGAAGCAAAATCAACAAAATTACTAATCGAATCAACAATTAATTCAAATAATGTCTTTACACTCTCGATAACTGTAGAAAAACTATCCATACCAACCTACCATCCTTAATATGATAAAAATTATTGTAATAACAAAAATAGTAATAAAAGTTAACTTCATAAACTCAGGTAGAGCATTCCAAATAGAATCAACTAAACTTGATAAATAAGATAAAGCATCTCGTAATTCATCAAAAATAGAAAAATTATTAAGATCATATGAAGTATAGAAATCAATATCCGTTTCAAAACATTGATATTGACCATTAGTCCATGCACAACCTTGAAGAGTGCCAGCACCACTAAATTCAGCATAAGTCAAAGTTAAATTATCTTCATCATAATAAAAGCAAATCTCTTCTTTAAAATTATCATCATTATAAACAGTCAATAAAAATTTTAAATAATCTGCCTTAATAGTTGAATCAATAACTTGATAAGAAGCATTTACAAAATTATTAGTAGTAGAAGAATAATACGACTTCAAAAGCGAATCTAAAGTGTTATAACGCATAGAATTAAATTCTCTTAAACTCATATCAAAATCATCATCTAAATATTTTATAAAAGCTAAAAAATATTTATCACGAACAGTCGGCTTCCATTCTTGAAAATCTTTCAACTGAGTATAATCTTCATCGTGTAATTCCCAAACTCTAGAAAATCCTAAAAAGAATTCTTGCTTTCTCTCTAAAGTCAATAAAGTAACAGGAACTTTATAAATATGAGAAGCGGAATCATCCTGCTGACTATACCACAGGAATGGATTCCAAGAATCCATATAAGATCCATAAACAAGTTCTTTATAATCACTAGCTCGATAATAATTATAAAAATTAAATAAATATGGCCAAACCGAATCTGGAAGATCATAATCAAAATATATATTAGAACCATAAGTCTCCACTTTTTGATAGTCCGATTCGGAATCATTCTTTTCGGATAAGATAAACGGTTTAATGCTACAGGTATAAGTTAAATCTTCTAAAAAACTCTTATTATCTTCTGCGAAACCATAATAAGATGGCCATAAATCACCTGTATCATAAATTTTATTATTAAAATAAAAGTGAGGAGAATCATCATTCGTATGATAATACTCTATATCAACAGACGAATAATATAAGAAAAAATCAAAATAAGTATTACTTCTTAAATATTTAGTTCCAACACCACTACTAGTTGAATTGTTTTTAAAATTCCAATCAGGAAGATTAGAAAAACTGGATAAAGCTTTCTCTTTAAATTGATCTAACGAAGTAGTCAAAAACCAACCAGTATAAGACGGATTTGAACTAACACTGGTAGAATAAGAATAAAAATTAGAATATTCAAAAAAATCTTGATCACCAGTCCTATAAGAATCAATTACAGACATTGTAAAATGTCCATGTCTCTCATCAAGAGACAAAGCATCATACTCAGAACGAGGTAAATAGTCGGAAATTTTATACTTAATAACACCAAGATAAGAAGTCCAATCTCTAGAAAAATGATCCATCGAATCATTAAGTGCAGAAACCATATAAATTGTATAACCGTAACCCTCAGGAATAGATTCATCTAGTAATTCTTTAATAAGTTCTAAACGTTCTAAAACTTGATGAGTTCCATATGCAGATGGAATATGACTATAATCACTAGTAGGCATAGAAAAACAAGTTCTACTACCATATTCACAACTAGATGGATCCATTTCTAAAGCTAATACTTGCGGTAGAATATTCTTTCCAATAAAACCAAGAAAAAATCCTAGAATAAAAACTAAAAAATAGAAAAAATTATTAATAAAAAAATGACAAGACCTTTTTAATTTATAAAATAACATCATTTATAAAAAAAATCCTTTGCCATATTTTCATCTACAATCGAATCATCTTTCATAATTTTTCCTACTCCTTCAATTAAATCTTCAATAGAATTATTCTTTGTTTTTTGTGAAAAATAAAATCTTATAACAAATATTCCTAAAATTATAAAAATTAAATTCAAAGCTATAGAAAATCCTAAAATAAAATAAACCATAAAAAAGCACCTCGATAAAAAAAGAAGAGAAAAAGAAATATTGAGTATCTCTTTTTCTCTACAAATTAAACTCTGAAGAATCTCTTTGTAATAGATACTACAATAGCGATAACTCCTAAAATTAAGAATGTAAGTGCAACTGGATTACTAGTCATAAAATTCGCTATAGTAGTAGCTTGTTTCATAACCCAAGTAACAACAGAAGATCCATTCTCTAAATACGCAGATAATGTTAAAGCTTCACTTTCCACACTAGGGACCCCCTTTCATTTATCTAAAACACATGCAGAAAGAAAGGTAAGGTGTGATTCGTTGCATGTGTTTTATACAATTTTTTATTCTTTTATTTTATAAAGACCAAATAATTTCGCCTTTATCATCGGCAAGACCTACGATATATTTATCTGCTTTACTAGGATCAAATTTATTTTCTTTCCAAGAAACGATAGCAGAAAAAACTTTCTTATCTAAATCATCAGCCTTAAGTTTTTGAAAAGGAATTGTAGTTTCTTCATAAAAACATTCTAATATCTCTAAACCTTTGCGATTTTCGGCATCTTGAATTCCTGCTAGCAAATAAGTAATTCCACAGCAATTCTTTTTAGTACTTTGCCATCCGCTTAAAACTTTTACACTAATTTTCTCTTCCATACTTAAACTCCTTTCTTATAAAAAATACTAGCATACAAAAATGAGAGGTGTGACCTCTCATGAAAATTTGTAAATTTTTAAAATGGGTTTTGATTCAATAATTACTACATTTTGCGTTTTAAATTTATACTTAAGTTGTTTTTTTCTACGTCTAACGAAAGAAGATAATTCATCAAGATCATCAAAATAAGCAACTATATTATCATATAAATCATAAGCTACAAAGTACATTTATCCTTTCTAGATTATTATAGGTGATTACTCCCATCACCCGCTCCATTTTTAATAGACAGACTAGTCCTTATCAAAGACTAGTTTTTTTTACCCACGTTATCAGCGAGGAAGTATCTAGAATACTTCCTTTTTACTTTGTTCCTTTAAATACATATTTTCAATGATATCATCAAAAAGATTATACCATTTTACTTGTACACAAAACCTATCTTTCTCATATTTAGTATTATAATTTAAGCATCTATTTTTAGGTTGGACAGTAAGCACACTAAAATGAACAGTGGATGAATAGTCATCCTTTTTTCTTAGAATAATATTCCTAATATCTTCTTTCGTTATAAAGATAAAGTCATCTACTTCCCCATAAATCAAGGCAGAGATGGGAAAAAGCGAATTATTCCCTTTGATGATAAACCTATCAATAGCTTTTATTAATAATTGTTCATTATTGATTTCTCTATTTATCTTATCAATTTTATCTTGGTTTTGAACTTTATATTCTTCCATAGATATTCTTTTTAATCCCTTACCGTTAGTTGTTCCATCGGCATAGTGAAATTTTAAATACTCTATTATACTATCCCGTGGTATATGATTATTTATTAGAAAACTAATAAATTCTGAAATCGGTTCAACATGGACAGAATTTTTCATTCCCTTTTTAATACTAATACCTTTCGTTTTATTATTTATTTTAACGAAAATATCAGATTTTTGTTTGAAATGATTAAGCCAACATTTTATGATTGAATTTTCATTTTCATCAGGAAAAATGGTTTCTATTAAATCTCTACATATAGGAGTTAATTCTTTAATTGTTTTATTATTTAATGCTAAAACGAAAGCAAATTCATTATCAAATCCGTTCATTTCGCTCATCTTATCACCTCTTACTATTAATATTATCGATAAAAATGCAATTTCCTTTTTATATTTTTTAATTGGTGACTAATAAATATGAAGCAAGAATATCTAGAAATAGCATTTTAGCATATTTCAAACATGATAATTGTGAAGATGAAATAATCGCTAATGTTACATCTGATTATAGCGTTATAAAAGAAGATTAAGTAATTACAAAAACATCAATTTACTATTTAACAAATATCAAAATAATGGTATATTATTAGGCTTTTTCATCAGAAAAATGAATACAGATATAGTTTAATAGCAAAATATAAGCTTCCAAGCTTAAGTTACGAGTTCGATTCTCGCTATCTTCTCCATTTGTATTTTAGTCGAACTTTTTAGTCCGATTTTTTTATACCAAAAGATAAAATCGAAAAATGGTCGAATACATTGATAATATTTTTTATTTTTATCGGTAATATCTAAACAACATTCAACAAAATTTTTCTTTTACCTCAAATATTTCAAATATTACTTTTGTATTATCATTAAAGTTTGGATTTATAGTTTTAAAATATTCGATATGAGACTTTTTCCATTCTTCGTAAGTTCCTTCCCCTTCCAACATAGATAGTTCTTCACTAATATTTTTAAATTCAGTTATTATTACTTTTTTTGTTTCAGTTACACAAGCATGTTTTCCATTATCAAAAATTAGTATTGATTCGTCACCTACAACGGGAATATCATCTACATCATACAATGAAGTTGTCGCCGTTTTTTTGTCAGATAATACTAAGTTTACTAATTCATCGTTATCAATTCCAAAATGCCAAGTTTTAAGTCTGTTATTCACATCAACACATCCATTTCTAATAAGAATTTTACCACAAAACGTTGCTTTTTCCGAAACATATGGAACATTGTGAACCAAAATACGGTTAGAGATTATATTTTATATATCAAATCGTAATTATTGGTGATACCAGGTTACTTATACATAAAATCTATATTTTTATATTGAAAATTACAAAAATATCAATTTGCTATTTAACAAATATCAAAATAATGGTATATTATTATTAGACTTTTTCATCAGAAAAATGAATGCAGATATAGTTTAATGGCAAAATATAAGCTTCCCAAGCTTAAGTTACGAGTTCGATTCTCGCTATCTGCTCCATGGAATCCATTCGAACCATTTTGGTTCGTTTTTTTATTTCAGAAAAACAGTTAAAAATATTAATAAAAAAACAATATACTCTTACAGTAATATTGTTTCAATATAATCTAAAAATTTTTTATCTACTTCACAATAACCTATTGTCCTACGGAGAAGTTTTAATGATACTGGTAGCCCTCTCCTACAATATTCACTCTTACATTTCTTTTTTGCAATGTTTTAGAATAAATTCGTGTATGGTTTTGTATTTCAGAAGGAGTCAATTGATCGTAGACACTAGAATCGACAAAAATAGAATTTGTATATCTACAAATCTCTACTATAGAAGGGTCTAACTGTTTTAATACCTCTAGCGTTTGTTTTACATCTTCAAGGGTCTCTGTTGGAAAACCAGAAATAATATTTAATCGTAAACTTTTATCGTTTCCTTTCCGAATATTTTGAACAAAACTGATAATTTCTTCACTCGTAAAACCTTTTCTCATCAATTCCAATATTCTATCACTACCAGATTCTAAAGAACCACATAATTGCGATACCTTGCTACTATTTGCTATAACGCTTTCAAAATCATGTTTGATAGCATCTTTAAAGGAAAATCCCACTAGGGTTACCTTTTTTATATTTTCTTTGTTTTCTAAATAAGAAATTACTTCGGGAAGTCTATATTCATGATAAATATCTAAACCATATTGGCAAATATTCGTCCCTTTTAAAAGAATTTGTGAACATTTATCTTCATCCAAAAGATCTATTGCTTCCTTAATGGCACTAAGTTCAACACTTTTTAGGGGATATGCTTGAAAAGTGACTTTACAAAAAGAGCAATTATTTAAACAACCATTCACAATATAAAGTTCGGCTGAGTCATTCCCTATTTCATTCACTCCGCCAAATTCATTACTATCTAGATCATGAAAGTGTTCTAAATCAATCAATTTTAATAATAAGTTAGGCTGATTTTGGGGAATAATGAAATCGATATTATCCTGAAGCCATTTTTTCATTTCTAATAATAAAGCATTATCTTTAAACGTTCTTGTAATACAACCGGTTAAATACGTTTTAGCTTCTATCTTTTTATTCTTTAAAATCCACGCAATATAATTCATCGTATATTGTAAATTATATTGTGTACAACAGCATGTTGCAGAAATGACAATGGCATCGGCTTCTTTCACATCGGAAGTAATTTCAAAAAATTCGGATAACTGACTATAAATATAATCCTGTTGATAATTTAGATTGCAAGAATTTTCCGATACTATAAAAATTTTCATCATAGAATCACCTTAGAAATGACCAATATATTACCATAAAGTGTATGAAAATTCAATATTTTTACCTAGTCATTTATACTCCATATCAATGATTCCACCACTCATGGCATCTTCTTTTTCTTCCATAGAAGTTCCAAAAATACTACCTAAATTACCGTTTAATACCTCCTAGTTATCATTTTGCAAAGATTTCTAGTTGCATAATTCTTTACTAAAAAATCATTACCTTAAATCTTCCACTCTTGTTCCTTTCTAACTTTTGTCCTATTTTTATCCATAGATTTTTCTATTTTTTTCTTAAAAAATACAAATGGGAATGTAAATGCTGTAAAACATATTCCAACAATTAACAAAGTTATATTAACCGAATTTTCTTTGCTAGAAACCTTATTAGGGTTATTTTTATCATAATATAATTCAAAAGATTTTCCTAAATTCTCATTTAAATTTCCATCTTCATATATATCACTAACATAGATATATCTTTGATTATCGACATAATAATAAGCAACAGGTTTATAGTGATTGTCATCAGCACCTTTATTATAAATCTCTGAATAAATGGTTGCCGTTACAATATGATTATCATCTTTTAAGCGAAGATAATTTATTTTTTGATATAATAAAAAGCTTAAAACCCCTACTCCCATTGCGAAAAGGAAAACATAAAATAAATAGATACTAGATAAGGAAGTTCCTTGTTCATATTCTTCCCCATTATCACTATTTTTTACGATTTTACGAACACGTTTTTTGGAAAGACAAAAGGTAGCAAGGCACGCTAAAAGCAATGTAATAAAAATTGCCATAATGGGATTTAATTTACTTTGATCCACCGTGTTATCAAGATCAAAATAAATACATTCACGGGAATTCTTTTTACTACAATAGAGAATAACGGTTCTTTTATCAGGAATATCTAATTCTATGATTTCATTATCTGTATTGTAAAGTTTTTCAACATAAACTTGCTCTCCCTTATTCTCATAAGATAACATTCCAGAATCGCTATAAGCATATTCTTTGATATAATTGGATTCTTTTGTTTTCCAATCTATATAGGATATTGTTGTAACAGTACCAACTAAAATAGCACCTAACAAGAAAAACAATCCCAAAAATTTTGCAACTTTACTTTTTCCAACATATTTATTTAATTCATTATAATCCATACTACCTCACCTTACCCTAAATAAAATGCCAACACAACTACCATAATATAAATAGAAAAGAACAAGACTGCCCCTATTAAGGAAGTTCCACCCTTATTTTTTGCCATTTCTAATAATTGTGCTTCATTAGCGGTTGGATTTTCCCTTTTTATCTTTCTTAATTTTCTAGTTATATCCCATCTATATAATGGACAAAACATCAATCCAATCATCATTCCAACATAACTCCCAATAGATGGAACGATAGAACTTATTATGCTACCAATGATAAAAATCAATACAGAAACAAAATACATTTTTCGATAGGCAAAATAACCAATTCCAAAAAGCACACCCCAGATATTTACTCCACCATTTTTTACACTTTCATACATCTGATCCGCTTTAGAACCCATATAGGCTTTTATAAATCTTTCACTAAAATCATTTTCTTCTGATATAGTGTTCTCAAGAGAATTTTGTAATCCAGTAGTATTTCCATCCTTTGGCATATCTTTTAAACCTATTGGCAAACCACAATTTTTACAAAACTGGTCATTTCCCATAACACTAGCACCACAATTTTTACAATACATACCATTACCTCCTCTTTTTCTATTTTAAAAAGGATTTACTCTTTTTTAAATCCCTTTTATGAACAATATTTTATGAGTCTGCCAATTCTATAGAATAGTATTTTCCTTTAAAAAAGGATGATTTTTCAATGGCATGATAGTCAGTAGATGATTTCCATTGATATTTACCTTCATCGGTATATTCACCATTTTCATATTTATAATAACCATTTTCACATGTAGCATCCTCAGAACTGATACGATTGACATCATCATTGATAGTTACATCATAATAAATCGTTACTAAATGATTATATCCATCCTCTTTAGAATTATTATTTTTTTGGTATCGAATAGCAATCATTTTGGAATCTTTATCTTTGTAAATATAATAATTTTGTGTTTCACACCATTCCATGGGCCAAAAGCTATAGGATTCAATATCCATTTGTTCCATACTACTTGATATAATTTTATCTTTTTTTAAAGCTGCTAAAATTTTGTCTCTATCCTTTTCACTACTTTCACATCCACATAAACATAAAATACCTATTAATAAACTAAAAATCCATAATTTTCTTTTCATAAACACTCTACCTTTCTATCCTTATTTTATCATACCAATCCTTGTTTTTAATGGAAAATATTGGATATTCAAAAAATAATAGAAAAAAGTGTAAAATAGATTGTATAAATTTTTTCTATGCAACCATAAAAAAACCTACAATTTTTTTAGTTTGTAAGTTTTTTTATTTATTTCTTGATACTTTTTGGTTGTAAAAACTTTTGTTTGTTATCTTTTATATCTATATTAAAGAATCTTTCTATTTCTTTAGTAGCACTTTCTACACTATCAGAAGCATGAATAAGATTATCAGGATTGTTATTTGGATCCCCTAGTGCCCTAATAGAATCAGGATACTCTTCGATTGCTTTTTTGACATTGCTTGGACCAATCAGTTCCCTCATTTTTAAAACAGCATTCTCACCACTTACAATCATGCCGATTACTTGTCCGGAAAGATTTTCAGCCATAGTTCTATCAAATACATCTCGTGGGATAGACTCATCTAACAAATGGGCATAATGTTCATATATAAACTCAGGAGTTAACATCTTATATTCACAATATTCTACATTTAATCCAATTTCTGCAATTCTATAGAGAATAAAATCCAACTTTTTTCTTCTAATAGCGCCAGGTCTAATCATAACAAATGTGTATTCCATACTTATCCTACTCTCTTATCACCATATAAGTCCTTGAATACTGCCTACTATATCATAAAATTGTCTTCTTCACAAATTTTAATATTAAAATGATTTATTATCCTCTAATAAGACCTTCTTAATTTCTTTCCAATTATTCACTCTAATAATATTCTTTTGTTTTAATTCTTCTTCAGTTAAATCCTTATTGTGCCAAGCTGTAAATAATAATTTTGTTTCTGCTCCTTCAATATTACTTACTTTATCATCTATTTTAATATCACAATGAACAACCGATTTATCTGCCGTAAATATATAGTTTTTAGGTTCTATAAAATCCAATTTTTCATAGAGAAAACGATATTTATTTTTAAGATTATTTCCAGCATATTCAACAATTTCTCGCCAAATATAGTCTGTACATATATAAATCTTATAATAGGCACTTAGTTCCTTTAAAACATCATAGCAATCTGGTAATAAAGTAGCATGGTCATACATGTCCATATCTTTAAACTTACTAAAAAAATCTGCTTTTTTATCTCCTAATATATCTTGAATGTAATAACTTTTAATACGATCATAATCTGGAACATATCCTAAATAATCTTCTAATATTTTAGAAAAATTTCCATACGTGATAACATCATCCATATCAACCATGATTGTTTTCATTAGAATACCACTTCCGTTCATTTACTTCAGACTTTAATTTATGACATTCTTCTAAATCTATATCATAACAATTCGCTAAAGCACATACATAGTAAAGTACATCATAAAGTTCTTCCTCAATAGATCCTTTAATATCATGATGATTCATTCTTTTCTCTTTTCGAATAACTTCAGATAACTCTCCAACCTCTTCAACAAGTTTCATAAAATATTTTTCTTTTAATTCAGGCTTATAATCTTTTTCTTTGATAAAATTTTGTAATTCTATGATTTGCATACTCTCTCCTACATATTTCTAATTTCATATTCTAAAACATTACAAGAATCATCTAGCAAAAATTTTCCTTCAAATAATTTCTTTTGAAATAAATAAGGCGTGAATTTTTGATTTTGATCAAATTGTTTTATTTTGGATAAATCTTCTAATGAAATCCACTCTAATCTTCCTTCTTTGGATACCGTTTTTAAAACCCCTTTAAAATCAGAAGCCGTATACACAAAGATGATTCCCTCTGAAGAATCTTTCCAATAAGAGATTCCTTGCAATTTCGGATGAATTAAGGTTAATCCTGTTTCTTCGTAAAACTCTCTTAAGATACAATCTAATGGAGATTCTCCTGTTTCAAACTTTCCTCCTGGTGGGGCATATACTTGTCCCCATTTTTTTGAAAATTTTATCATTAATACTTGATTATCTTTTTTTAAATAACAAACAGTAGCATTAGCGTGAGTCACTCTACGCTTTTTCTTAAAAGATTTATCACATGAGAGATTTTCCTTTTTCTTTAACCACTCTTCTTTGGTGATGTGATAGCAATAATCTTCAACAGGGGCATCTAGGAAAGTATATTGAATCCATTTCGTCTCTTGTTGTCTTATAAATCCTAGTTTTTCCATAATTTTCCAAGAAGCGGGATTCAAAATTGCCGCTCCTGTTCGAATCTCTGAAATGCCTACTTCACAAAACATATAATCTATCATAGCATAGGCCGCTTCTGTTCCATATCCTTTTCCTTGATACCTAGGATCAATTAACCATCCAACATCTCGAATACTAGGGTCTTCAATTCCTTCCCCATTTTCTTGACAAGATAATCTTCCGATACATTCTCCTGTTTCTTTTAAGAAAATACTCCAACGAAAGACATCTTTATCAAAAGCATGTTTCATATCCTCTTGATAATAAGTTTCTTGCTTCTTCCAATCACGTAATTTATCTCTTAATTTGGGTGGAACCGTTAAAAAATAACGATTTACTTCCGGTATCATTAAAACTTCCCACAAGTATTTTTGTTCTTCCATCGTTTGGGGCTTTAATACTAATCGATTAGTTTCTCTTTCCTGACTACCAAGATACTTCATGTTATACCTCCTATTTTGCGTTATGAATGGTAAAAATATTATACCATGATTTTGAATCCTAAAAAAGATGCCTTTTATTGAGCATCTTTTGTAACCTCGGCAATTTCTCCTTTTAGGTTTTTATAATAGTAGTGGAGGGCACGTCCTGGTTCTTTTGCTTTTACTTTTAAATATCCTCCCGTTATTCCTTCAAATGTCTCATATTCAGAAGCAATGGTTATCTCATTATTTCCTTTATCTAATAATCGATACGTTCCGTCTTGGTAGGCAATCATATAGCCTCCCTCATACAATTTACCATCTACAATTTTAGGGGCTTTAGCATCATAAGAACTTAAATAACGGTTTTCTGGACTACTTTTCACTGGCTCAAATTGTTGCGTTCCTTTTCCATCCACAACTGTATAGTAATAAGTTCCTCCTTCATTAGTGAATACAAGGAGTGCATAGCCACCCTCTTCAAAAGTAACCTGGTTTTGAACATAATGATATTGATTTTTTAAATTGGTAATTTCTTTGGTTGCTAGATTGACAATGGCACTTTGACAAGATTTTTCAGCATTACAACTTTGAATAAAAGCATAACTACCTGTTCTTGTTTTTAAACTATCTTCGGTATCTGTAAAAGGAAGAGCAACTCTTTGATACTCACCATTTTCCGTAAAAATATCTAAATATGGTTTATTTTTTACTACTGCAAGACTAACAGAATATCCATCTTGAAAAGGACTAGTCACTGCTTGTTTATAAGTAATCGTTTGATTTGTCTTCGTATTGAAAAACTTTGTTCCCTCTGCATTTAATTTCACCATATTTTTTCCAAAAGAAGCCATGCCACTATAATTCTCTGCACTCTCTTCTAGAACAAAATTTTTATCAGCTAGATTATAAATACCATAGACCATTTTTGAGGAATCCCAAGTATCATCCTTACGTTCTGTAATCATATAGCCATTATCTAGTAAGGTGATTTTTTGATAATCACTATCGGTATAAGTAAATACTTCCTCTCCTTTTACATTTATAATAGAATGCTCTTTACGATTTTCTAAATCATCTACTAAGGCATAACCACCTATATAGGTAAGTTTATGATTACTTTCAAATAGCACTTTTAAATTTGTATCAATCACATAATAAGTAGTCCCCTTAGATACTACTGCTATACCATCTTGAAAATCAGCTATCCTAGCAACATCAATTACTATAGGTCCCGAATTTTCTATTTCTTTTTTCTTTTTACCACACCCTGTAAAAAGCACTAAAACAATCACTATTAAAACAATAAATGGAAATCTTTTTTTCATTTTTCTCCTCTTCCTAGTATACTAGTTTTATTATAGCATGTTTTCTAATCCATGTAGCAAAATTACAGTTTACTTTACAGTTTGTTTTTCCTCTTTAGAAATCATAGGTTCATAAAGATCCTGGTATTTGTTTAATGATTCTTGAACAGGAATCAAGTAATCTTGAATGATTTTCTTAGTGGGTTCATGATAATATTCCCGAACAAAATTTCCGCCTAACGCTATCATCGTCCTGGCAGAAGCTAAATTCTCTTTATCACAGTCAAGGAATGCTTCTTCAATTCCATGTTCCTTACATACCTTTAGTCCGAGATAGAGATTGATTTTATTATATCCCTTACCTCGTTCAGTTGGCCGAATAGAATACCCAATATGTCCACCATATTGTTTTAATCGCTCATTTAAAGCAAGACGAATATTGCTCATACCCACAATACGATTATCTTCTTCTCTAACAAGAAAGAAGGTTTGAGCAGGAACATGGTTCTCACTAACAGTTGGATTTTTATCTTCCTCTAGTTTCTTTAACCATCCTTCATAATCTTCCAAATATTTATGTAATCCGCCTACTCCATTAATAGGAGAATGATACTGATAAAACTCTTGAATATATTCTAGAGCTTTTTCTTTATATTCTATCGTAGGTACAACATATTTAAACATTTCGATACTCCTTTTCTATCCATCTCATAATCACACAAACAATATACTTTTTTTCTTCTAGTGATAACTCTCTTCCTTTCGGAATATGATGCCATTTCATAAGGCATCCCCGACAACAGGTTGCAGTTGCGTGTTGGGCAATAAAAACAGGATGTCCCCGCATAGGGGTTTGTTTCCCATCTTTATTAGGATCAATTAAACTAAGACGTGTTTCTACAAAGTCCATAGCATGTCTTTGAATTGTATCCATCCCTTTTTCCGTGATATAGTCTTTTTCTTTTTGCTTTAAGGTAAAACGGCTTCTAAATTTGGATTTTTGTAATGCCTCTAAAAGAACATCTATATTATCTATCTCACTCATTTTCCCCTACTTTCTTACTCTTATTTTATCATATTCTTCAAGAAAAAAGAAACTAAGAAGTTTCCTTTTTTCGAAAGCGATAAATCACTTTATAAATTTCAAAAACCATGATGACACTAAAAGATAATAGAAATAAGATACCAATTGTTCCTAAAGATAATGGTTCTACTTTTAGGAAGGTTGCCGTGAAAGGAATTTCTGCCATTAAAATTTGTAAGCCAATCGATCCTACTATCGTAAAAATCACAAGTGGGTTATCTAAAAGTGTTTCTTTAAAGACAGATCTTTTCTCACTACGACAGTTTAAAACATCAATATTTTGAATAAATACCATAAGCATCATAATAACAGAACGGGCAACGATGATATCTACATCCTTATCCATCATATATTTCCATACCCCAAACACAACAGCACTAATGGTAACTCCTAGGATTAAAACTTCTATCATTAAGTCTTTTGAGAATAAAGACTCTTTCGTATTTCTTGGCTTTTCCCTCATAATACTAGCCTCACTCTTCTCAAAAGATAAGGCAATATCTTGTAGTCCATCTGTTACAATATTTAACCATAGAAGTTGGATAGCAACAAGTGGGATATCATAACCAAAAGCAATAGAAAGTAAGAAGAAACAAACTTCTGCAAATCCACATCCTAGTAAGAATAAGGTAATTTTACGAATATTACTATAAGCGGTTCTTCCTTCTTTGACTCCAGAAACGATGGAAGTAAAGTTGTCATCAGAAACAATCATGGAAGCAGTTTCTTTAGCAACATCTGTTCCACTACCCATCGCGATTCCAATATTAGCAGCTTTAATAGCGGGAGCATCATTTACCCCATCCCCCGTAACAGCCACAAATTCTCCTTGCCTTTTAAAAGAGGTTACGATATCTAGTTTATCCATTGGTGTTACCCGGGCAAAAACTCTAATCTTTCGAATAAACTGATCAAAGGCTTCTTCTCCTTTTTCACGGTAATAAGAAACTTCCTTACCAGTAGCCACTTCTTCTTGGTTCACACAAAGACCTAGGTCTTTTGCAATGGCATAAGCTGTAAGTGGGTGATCTCCTGTAATCATAACAACTTTAATACCAGCTTCCTTGCATTCAATTAAAGAA
Organism: uncultured Bacilli bacterium; assembly: GCA_947632115.1. Lineage (GTDB taxonomy): Bacteria > Bacillota_I > Bacilli_A > RF39 > UBA660 > UBA5578. The sequence goes on along the minus strand of CANROB010000006.1, from coordinate 50,831 downwards.
TCTTTTACCTCTTCCCGAATAGGGTCAATGAAAGCTACCATCCCACAAAAAGAAAGGCCACTAATATCTTCTTTTTTCATACCAGCTACCTTGCCATTGGCAAGGGCAATCACCCGGTATCCTTTAGAAGTTAATTCTTCATTTTGTCTAATAAGATTTTCATCTTCCTTGGAAAAAGACATAATCTTCTCTAAAGAACCTTTGACTGTACAGTAAAGTTCCCCTTCTTTTTCATAGAAAACAGCAGAGTATTGATTTTCTGATTCATAAGGAATTCTCTCTACTATCGGATAATCCTCTTCTATGTTCATCTTATACGCTAAACTTAAAAAAGCAATATCGATAGAATCTCCAAAAAAGTTCCACTCTTCCCCTTTTTTCTCTAGGTGTGCCTCGTTATTTAATTTACCAAGAAGAGCAATTTCTTTGGCACGCAAGATATCAGACTCTCCTCTTGCACGTACTTCTCCCATATCATTATAACCAGTTCCTGTAATTTCAAAGGAACTTCCATCCGGTAAAAGAATTTCTTTTGCCGTTTGTTCATTAACGGTAAGTGTACCTGTTTTATCTGATGCAATAACAGTACAACTTCCTAGGGATTCAACAGAATTTAATTTTTTTACAATCACATTTTTCTTAGCCATCCGTTTAGAAGCAATCGTCAAAGCCATCGTAAGCGCTAGAGGAAGACCCTCAGGCATGGCAGATACCGAAAGAGCAATTACACTTAAGAAAATGGTATTAATAGGATAGTCTTTAGCAATTAATACCCCGGCTGTAATAATAGCAACAATGATAATGATTATACTAATTTGTTTTGAAAACTTTTCAATACGAATCGTAAGAGGTGATTTTTCTTCTTTCGTATTGGTTACTTTATCAGCAATATGTCCAATTTCGGTTTGAATCGCAGTAGCAACAACCACTGCCCTCGCCCGACCAGTAATAACAGAAGTTCCAGCAAAGACCATATTCTTTTGATCTGCTAAAGAAATATCCAAATCTAGTGTTTCACTTGTCTTTACAACACCAACACTTTCTCCTGTTAAAGCAGATTCATCGACTTGGAAATTATGACATTCTAAAATTCTAGCATCCGCACTAATCTTATCACCGCTTTCAAGTAAAATAATATCCCCTACGACAATTTCACTTGAATCAATATTCATCTCTTTTCCATCCCGTACAACTTTAGCCATTACTTTAATCATATTAATAAGGCTTTCGGCATCTTTTCTAGCTTGCCATTCTTCTACTGTACCCAAAATAACATCCACTAAAATGATAAAAATAAGGGCAACCGCATCGACAACCTCTTTTGCCACAAAAGAAAGAATAACGGTAACAACTAAAATAATTTCAATTGGATTTTCAAATTGCGAAAAGAATAGCTTTAAAAGACTATCTTTTTTAGCAGACGGCAATTCATTTTTTCCGTATTTTTCTAATCGAATCTGGGCTTCACTCTTAAGAAGTCCCTGCTCACTCGTTTTTAATTCTTCCATTACTTGTTCTTTAGAAGAGCTATAATAATTCATCTCACACCTCGATCTTATTTAAGTATACTAAACATAAAATAAAATTACAAATTAGGGGAATCTAAACGTTTTAAATCCTCTAAAAGAGTTTGCCATGATTTTTTTAACTTTCTTTTTAGAAAAGGACTTTTATCATGGATAACTTGAATCGTTAAAGTAATTGAAATCTCAGTTTCACTCTCTTTTGGATTTAACTGATAAGTAATACTCCCCTCTAGTTTATTATTATTCACCTCAACACAGTATAATTTATCTTTTTCTTTCTTAATCACTGTATAAAAGGTTGGATAATCCTTACGGGTATATTCTATAAAATGTTTATCATCTACTTCTTTTATCGTCTTAACATTGCTTCTCCACGTATTTCCAATTAATGTTGAATAAACACAAGAAGCTTCTTTTTTTAAAATAACCGTATCTTCAAAACGCATATGTTCACCTTCTTTGTTCATTATATCATAGGTGTAAATAAAAAGGAAATGCTCTATACATTTCCTTGACTTTCAATTGGTACTGCAAAGAAAGAATTTGTATCCTTCGTGGTTGGAGAGGTTTCTCCTTCTTCTACTATGCCATCAAGAAATTTAACAGCATCGTTATAAAGATTATAATCTGCCGTAGTGCTTGCTGCATTAACAGCAGCTATTTCAAAGCAATAATCTGTATAAGGGCTTTGTGTTATGGCATACATCATAGTCAATGAATCTTTCTGTAACGTAGAAGTTAACATATATTTACCATCATAGTACCCTTGGATTGGATAAGTAGCAATCGCACCTACTTTCGTCAAATCACTTTGAAGTTTTGAAACATTTGACGTCCAAGTTTGGAAAGAACCATCAATAAGAGCAATGTGGAATTGTTTTGTTGCTCCTTGAATGACTAAAATATTATCATCAACAGAATATGTATATCCATCTACCTTTTGGAATTTAAGGCCACCAAAGGTAATCGTATTGTCATCAACAGGTTCTTCAACATTAGAACTACTATTAGAATTACTTCCGCTTTCTTCATATTCATTAGAAGTCTTTGGTTTTTCCTTCTTATCTTTTCCTAAAAATACCACAGCAAGAACAATAGCAATGACAACAACTAAGGCTACCACAATTCCTGCTATAATAAATTTTTTATGATTTGATTTAGGATTTTGTCCAGCTATTTGATTTGGATAAGGTATCATAGATATTTGTCCCGCAGGTTGTCCATATGGTTGTGGCATAGCTGGCATTGGTTGTGGAACTACTGGTGTTGGATTAGGAACGGGTGTTGGTTGAACTGGAGCCGGAGTAGTAGGTGCAGCTGGTGTAGTAGGTGTAGCAGGTGCAGGAGCACTACCGTCCGTAGGATTCTCAACAGCTGGAGCTGGCACTGGTTCAGGTGCTGGTTCTCCAATTGGTACAGACGCATTTGGCATCTCTGGTACAGGTTGTGCCATAGGTGTTACTGGTTGTTGTGGTTGTACCGGTACACCCATAGGTTGCTGTGGTTGTACTGGCATACCATTTGGTTGTTGGGGATTCATTCCCCCATTATTCATTGAATTATAATTATTTCCATTCATAAAAATTCCTCCTTAATTCATTTTTACAGGTTTTGAATAATAAATTTGATTGTGGGTATCCCATATTACAAAGATACCATAATAGTCACTATAATCTTCCGAATCCGCTAGTTCAAAGTGGAAACTTCCTACTTTTTCCTCAATACCTTCTAAGACTCCATTACCTTCCCAATTCTGCGTATAATTTCCATTTTCATCTAATATTTTATATTTGCTATTAGCAAAAGCAACCGTCGTATAATCTTCTAAATTGACCATGATATTGCTAGGAAGAGAATCATCTTCATTACTCAACATAAGACTTCCAATGCTGACTTTCTTTGTATTTTTATCATAAATCAAAGTCATAATAGCATTATCCATCTTCCAATCTGAGAACTCTTCACCACTAAAGTCCTCCAAAATAACATTGGTCGTATAAGTAATATATTCTTCCGTTTCCTCTTGCTCAATTAGTAACAAAGTATAGGTATTTCCATCATCGGTAATAACTTTTAACTGTCTATTTTTAATATTTGCTTTTAAATTATTTCCATCTAAAGTAACATTTTTTCCTCGATAAAGAGGTTGGAAATATCCATTTTCTTCTTTTTTAAAGACAATATATTCTGCTTTTGCATATTCTTCTTTTTCGTCATCGGTAAGAAGTAATAGGAAGTCAGCATCTTCTGTTTCTTTTCCTAATTCTACTTCCGTTTGTGTATAAAAATTTTTGTTTCCAGTTGTTTCATTATTTAACTGATAGAACTTTTTAATAAATTCTCGATATCCATGCAAAGAATCAAATTCTTCATAAAGAGATAATTGATATTGCTGTTCTAATTTCTTTCCATTAAATGGGAAGAAAATACTCATTCCTCTAGAAGAATCATTCGTAGCATAATTATAAAGAACTGTCTCTTCTAGACTATCTAAGACAGCCTTAGCTTTTTCAGGTTCTAATTCTTTTAGGCCATCCACAAGATGGTATAAATCTACCATATCAAAGTAGGCTTCTCCAGAATTATTATAAGCATATTGATATAAATTACTTCTTACTTTAGCAATCGTATTATAATTGTTAGAAGGTTTAATAGATGTGAAAAAGTCATTTACCTTCTCTTCTAGATTTACTACTTTACTTAAATCCGTAATAGAATACGTAGTATAAATATAATCATAGTGATTTTTCTCCGCATAGAAGTCTTTAATTTCCCCTACCTGCTCTTTATATCGATTAATAAATTTTAATCCAACATCATATCCATTATCGGTTGGTAAAATATCGTTTACAAAATCTAGGACATCAAAAATATTCATTCCAATCGTAATTTCCTCAGAAGCAACGAGGTAATTAGCATAATCTTTTAAGAAACTAGCCATTTCCAAAGAACCATTCATACAGGTTCTAAAAATAATGGTTTCTAATTTTTTATCATCACCAAAAGGTGATTTTCTTAGGCCTTCTGCATATTCTGGAAGAGAAAGGCCATCATTATAGATTTCATCTACTTCTCCACCACCAATACCAGATCCGTGGTTCCAGAATAATAAATCGTATTCATCTGCTGGATAATGATCATAAGCATAATTGAGGAAATCACTCAATACTTTAGCATCCCCCATATTTTGTTGTTCTTGTTGTTTTACTTTTTTATAACCATTAGAAGTAAGTTCATAAATAGAAGTCTCTGATTTAGAAACGTAGTCATTATACCATTGTGAAGATCCTCCAGCAATTAAAACAACATTGACATATTCATTTTGCATCTTCGCAAAATCAATGGCCTCTAAATCAGCTGTTGCAATCCCAGATTCAGACTCAAGATTCGCACCTACCATATAAATCATAAGTGTTCTTGATACATTCTTCTCTTTATTCTTTCCTAAAGTAATCCCAACAAAAACTGCTACCATAGCGATTACAAAAGCCACTATAATAAGCAATATAACTAACCATGTTTTTCCTTTTTTAGGACTTGCCATAGGATTATACCCATATGGTTGATTGGGTACATTCCCGCCATAAACATTATTTGGATAAGGAGACACTCCCATACCGTTTTGTGGAGGAGGAACTACTGTATTTCCTACCGGTTGAGTCCCATAAGGAGGTTGTGGGGTTCCATAAATAGGCTCGCCCGTTTGGGGATTATATCCAACAATATTTGTATTGTTATTCGTATTATTCATCTCTTCTTCCCTTCTACCCTATTATTAAACTCATTATAACATAAATTTTAGGAGAAAGCGAGCCTTTTCTTCTTTTTAAAAACTAGTCATTATTTCTTTAGCACTCATTCTTGACAAGTGCTAAAGATAGTGGTAAGATGTGTATTGTTGATAAGTCAACTAGAAAGAAGGCTTTTTTCATGAAGAAAAAGCAATTTAAAGCAGAATCTAAAAAATTACTAGATTTAATGATTAATTCGATTTATACCAATAAAGAAATCTTCTTAAGAGAGTTAATTTCTAATGCTTCTGACGCCATTGATAAACTCTACTACCGGTCTTTAACCGATAAAAAAGTAAATATTGACCGCGAAGAATTTCAAATTGAAATCGCACTTGATAAAGAGACTAGAACTCTTACCATTTCTGATAACGGTTGTGGAATGACCGAGGAAGAATTAGAGAATAACCTAGGAACCATTGCTAGAAGTGGTTCTTTAGACTTCAAAGAAAATTTAAAGAAGGAAGATGCCATCAACATTATTGGTCAATTTGGTGTTGGTTTCTACTCTGCCTTTATGGTAAGTGATACCATTACCGTAACAAGCCGCTCTATTGATTCTAAAGATGCCTTTACTTGGGAATCTAGTGGAGCTGACGGATATAGTATTGAGAAAAGTGAAAGAGATTCCGTTGGAACAACCATTACTTTAAAGATAAAAGAAGATACAGAAGAAGAAAAATATAGTGAGTATTTAGATACGAACAATATTGAAAGAATTGTCAAGAAATATTCTGATTATATCCGCTACCCTATTAAAATGGAAGTAGAACATATCCATACCGAAGATGATAAAGAAGAGACTCATAAAGAGATAGAAACCTTAAATAGTATGATTCCTCTTTGGAAAAAAGACAAAAAGGAAATCAAAGAAGAAGAATATCAAAACTTCTATCATGAAAAATTCTTTGATTATGAAGACGCTATGAAAACCATTCATACAAGCGTTGAGGGAAATGTAAGTTATACCGCTCTTCTTTATATTCCATCTCATGCTCCTTATGATTTCTATACGAAGGAATATGAAAAAGGATTAGAACTTTACTCTAATGGCGTTCTAATCATGGAAAAATGTGCAGATCTCTTACCTGACTATTTTAGCTTTGTCAAAGGATTAGTAGATAGTAGTGATCTTTCCCTAAATATTTCAAGAGAAATGCTTCAACAAGATAGACAATTAAAGTTAATTGAAAAGAATATTGAAAAGAAAGTGAAAAAAGAACTAGAGGACATGCTAGCAGAAAAAAGGGAAGATTATGAAAAATTCTTTAAAGCTTTCGGAATGCAGTTAAAATTTGGCATTTATAACGAATTTGGTATTCATAAAGATGTCTTACAAGATTTAATGATTTTCTACTCTTCTAAAGAGAAAAAGATGATTACCTTTAAAGAATATGTTGCCAATATGTTAGAAGGTCAAGATAAGATTTATTATGCCGCAGGAGAATCTGTTGATAAAATCGATCTTCTCCCACAAGTAGAAAAAGTAAAAGAAAAAGGATACGAAATCCTTTACTTAACCGATTATACCGATGAGTTTGTCATTCAAACATTGATGAACTATGATGGTAAAGAATTTATGAATGTTGCATCCGAATCTCTTGATTTGGATACCGAAGAAGAAAAAGAATCTATCAAGAAAGAAAATGAGTCTAATAAAGACCTTCTCACCAGCATGAAAGATGCTTTAAAAGAAAAAGTAACTGATGTCCGTTTCACTAACCGATTAAAGAATCACCCAGTTTGTCTTACAACGGAAGGTCCTGTTTCTATGGAAATGGAAAAAATTATGAGTGCGATGCCAACGGAAGAAAAAGTAAAGGCAAGTGCGATTATGGAGATCAATGATTCTCACCCTATTGCTAAAAAATTAAAGAGTCTTTATAAAGAAAATCCGGAAGAAGTTTCTAAGTATGCTCAAATTCTTTATGCACAAGCTCGTTTAATTGAGGGATTAACGCTAGAAAATCCTGCCGAGATAAGTTCTCTCATTGTAGATATGATATCAAAATAAAACTGCTAATGATTAGCAGTTTTTTCTTGTAACATTTTTTGAAATACTTCTCTTGCTGTATCAAAAGTAAGAATATTCATCACTTCATCACAGTTAACCCAAGAAACTTCTTTTACTTCCTCTAATTGAGGACGAATAGTTCCCGATTTTTTATAGGCTAAAAAGAAAACGACTTCTTTTTGAACACCAGGTTTTGGTAAATAGTGAATCGAACATTTGGCATTCTCTAAAGTAATATCGATATTGGTTTCTTCTTTGACCTCTCGGATAGCAGTTTCTTCTTCGGTTTCCCCTTCTTCCATATGACCTTTTGGAAAATCAATATGGCCTGCTTGATGTTTTACCACTAAAACCTTTTCCTCATCAAAAACAACCGCCCCACAGGACTTTTCAAACTTCACACAATCCCTCTTTCTAGTCAATCTGCCAGCAGACAATTTTTTCTTTTTTTACCCCTACTGGTTTTTCGTATAACGTTCCTTCAATCGTCTTATTCTTGATTTGAAGTCTCATCACCCAAGATAAAATTTCTTCTACTTCCTTAACCGTTAAATCATTCTTTTCTTTATTTATCCAATCCATATTTTTGACCTCATCACTTAACGTCCCACGGATAATAGAAGTTGGATATTCATACATATTGCGTAGAGGTACTTTCGTTGTACCATATTCTAACAAAAAAGAAGAATCACTTTCTATTCTCATCACAAAATTACAACGCTCTATTGCATCATACTGATGTCCATTCGATACTAACATCGTACAGTCTAAAGAAGCAGCTTCTTCTGCTATTCTCTTTAAATATGCTTCTCTTTCCTCAAGAGAAAAATTGATTTCATCATACGTATAAAAAGGAAGTTGATGATAATTGGTATCTCGATCAAAGCGAATCGAAAAACTAAGATTTTGATGAGCATACTCTTCTAATTCTTCTAAAGAAGAAAGGCTTTGATATTCATGAACATTAATACCCGCTTCACGAAGGCGATTTAAACTATCATATTTCTTTCCCATAGAATCACCATTTTCATTATATATCAATTCCTAAAGAAAGAAAAGAAAAAAGTATATTCGAAAATATACTTTATTTACTTTCCTTACATATACGATTTCTCTTTTTAATCGTCGCTTTGACTTTTTCCCAATCCTCTTTTTCGTTTCCACACTCTTGAATCATTTTTTGAATTTGTTGTTCCATATCCTCTGTTTTTGGACTTGTAACAGGATCTGAGTAGCGAATAAGTTCTTTTACCTCTTCTACTTCTCTTTTAATCTCTTCCTCATAATTGGATAAATCTATCTCTTCCAATAATTCTAACGTATCTTGGATATAAGAGGTACTTTTAGCGATTTTTTCATCATAATCTCTAATTCGTTTTTTACTAGCTAATAAGAACATCGCTAAAACTAGATAAAGAAGCGCGACTATTACTTGAACCAAAATCACCGTTTTCATATTTTGGTTTGTCACATTTGCATAAATAGAGTAACCATAAATACCAATTAAGTAAAGATAAGAAATCATCATAATAGGAGCTTGATAGAAGATATCTTTCTTATCTTTTAAAGATGCAGAAATCATTACCCCAATAAAGAGAAGTAAACTAATGAATGTCATTACTACTGTAAACCAAAAAGTACTAGGATAAACTTTTTCAGCGTATTGAAGACTCATATTGGTTACTGTTTTTGGTAAATAAATACTATTTAAATCTTTCTCTACGGTTAAGTGAACCTCTGTTACTTCATAACCATTAATCGTTTCTGGAATAACAATATCTAAAGAAGAACCTGTATATTTTACAATTTCAATAGAATCTCCAATATTATATTCAAAAGTTAAAGAAGAATCTGTAAAAGAATATGTATCAGAATCACTTAAAACCGTTACTTTAAAATCATCATCTTCTTTTAATTCATTACAAAGACTAGAGCGATAACAAGCAATTTCTATTTCTTTATAATCTTCTTTTTCAATCATCAATAACGTTTTTGGAAAAATGACTTTGGTTAAATTTTCATCGTTTTTGAAAGCATCTTTTTGAATAGCAAGAACAAACTTTCCATCAATCATTTTAGGAATTACTAATTCCTTGCTCTTTCCTTGATAGCCGGTAATGACAATCCCCTCTTGATAGCGATCATAAGAAAAGTTTTCTTTCTTTTCCGTATAAAAATCTTTTTCTGAATCAGCAACCTCTTCTACTTGGATGGATTCTTTTTTCGCATATTGGTAAGCATCACTATCCCTTGATGTAATAATTTTAAAATTCTTTCCTTCGTATGGTAGGACAAACAAAATCAGTAGCGTAATAGCAAAGATAACAACACTTGATAAGAGGATTAATTTTTTATTTTTCATATTAACCTATCCTTTCCCCACAGTGAGAACAAAAGGCAGCATCTGCTGAAAGGCTTGCTCCACATTTTCCACAATATTTTTCGGTCACAATCTTCGTACCACAATATTTACAAAAAGCAGTATCTTTTTCTAATTCCTTGTGACAATTTGGACAAACGACATTGTTAAGAGTTGCAAAAGCACCCGTTACTTCTTTACTAACTTGATTGCTGATGGTTCCTCCCATGCCACTAATCATTCCAAGGCCAACACCCACATTAGTAAATTGACCAACTGCTTGATTTTCCGCTACTTTTTGACCTATCTGATAAGCTTTCTCTTCTTGATAAGTATAACCTTCTTGACTCCGTTTCGTAGCTTCCGCTTGAGAAGACATCACTACCTTTTTCGCTTTTGTATCTTCCTCAATCAACTCTAACTTTTGCTTTAATTCAGCCTCTGCTAGAGCAACGGATTGTTTAAAGTATAATTCTTTAAATTCTAGATAGCGTTTATCATCTTCTGGTTTCGCAATCGTTGTGACAAAGAATTTATTTAATTTAATTCCAAACTCTTGGAAATCAGCTTCTAGTTTTTTCTTTAGTTCTTCACTAAACTTTTCTAGTTGTTGATCAATTTCAAAAATACTAATCTTCTCTTCGGTAATAATTTGAGCCATGTAATTTTTAACTTTCATTAAAATTTGTGACTCAAAGAAATCATCGATATTTTCACTATCTAATTGTTTTTTCACACCAACTAGTTTTAACAAGATTTTTCTAGAATCTTCAATGATAAAACGCATCTCGCCACAGGCTCCAATAGAAATTGGAAATTGATATTTTGGCTCTAAAAACTCTAACCGACTCTTCGTTCCCCAACGCATAGATTTTTCCACTTTATCCACAAAGTATACTTCACATTGGAAAGGACTTTTTCCACCAGTTGGAATCTCGATTACTTTTCGAAGCAAAGGAATGTTATTAGTCTCTAGCGTATATTTACCAGGTCCAAATAAATCTAATGCTTTTCCATTGCTAAAAAAGATAGCTTCTTGTCCTTCATGAACAATTAATTGTGAACTCGTATTAAATTTTGTATTGGGATATCGCCATATAAAATTATCATCATCTTTTTCTTTTTTGATTACCTCGAATAATGCCATATTACTTTTCTCCTTTCTCTGGCTCTAATACTTTTACATACTCACCATCATCTCCAGAATAAATATATCCTGTTAAACCATAATTTGTTTTAATTTTATACCAGTGTGTTCCATCATACTGTTTTTTATCTTCTAAAATCGTATAAATTTCTCCTTCAGAAACCTGTCCTAAAATATCGCCATAAATAGAACTTTCTCCTCGAATGCGAATAAAATCATAAGTAACCTCTAATTGTCTTAAAGAGGTATCTCTTTCATTTCCCTGTCCAGCTAACATTTTAAAGCTTGCTGCACTTCCACAAATAGTTCCTTTCACGTGATTACTTTGTTCGATTTCAAAACATGACTCAGAGCGATCATAGGAAATGGATAAAATCGTATAAATTTCCCCTTTTTTCGCAATTCCTACGACCTGATTATAGTCATCTCTTACAGCCATATAGGAAGAAACAATTTCCATCTGGGCCTTAGATTCATCACGAGCATTTCCATATTTAGATAAAATCGTATGGAAGAATGTCCCTCCATAAATAACAATACACAACACCATTCCAAGAATAAAGCACTTTTTTAGAAGAGGAAATTTATCTTTTTTCGTAAAATTCTCCCGAATCGCTTTATTTTTTACTAATAATTTGTCTTTTTCTTCTCCTTCAACAATCGTTTTCGTACTAGTATCTAGATTCCAAGAAGGATTGACCAAAAAGAGAATAAAAGATAAAGAAACCGTAAACCAATAAAGGATACAAGGGATAGCGAAGTATTTCATAGAAATTTCTATTAAAATAAATTCTAAAAGAAAAGTACCAAGCATTACATAATTAGAGATACGAACTAGTTTACGCGTACGCATCTTAAGGAATCCGGAAACAACCATCGTAACACAAATTAAAAATTGTAAAGCTACTAATCCATCAGAAACGTAATTTAAACTCCTACTTCCAACTAAAATATTGAATAACATTTCCTGAGTATCTGAAAGTCCAATGGAAAATCCGCCATTTCCTCCAGCTACAGCAAGCAAACTATTAAACAAGAAAATAGAAACTACTACGATAACAAAAACATAATACCAAGTCGCTCTTTTTTCCTTTACAATCGTAACCTCATATCGATTATTTCCTAAACTAGTGATTCCTTCTAATACTTCTTGAACTTGCTTTGTTGTCTTCTTATCTAAAGACTGTTTCTTCTTTGTTTTGGTAGAAGACATCAACTTTTCGATACCACGAACAAGGTCCTGCATTGCCCCTACTTTATCCATATTTTGGGCTTGTAACATTGAAAATGCCTCAGGAAGTTCATAAGCATCCATGTTACTATAAACAGGTACTAAAGATTTAGAAGTATCCTCTTTCATGAAGCTTAAGTAACGGCTCCACTCATTTTTTACCCACACTGCCTCTAAATTTTCAGAAGACGTTCCAACCACCAACATTACTTTCGCACTATTTAAAGCTGAGAAGATATAAGGTTCATATTCTGTTCCTAGTTTATCTTCTAAGGTAATTCTTGAAAAGAAAACCTTATATCCTTCTTTTGTTAAAGCCTGATAAATATCTTGCGCAAGCACACTATCTTTTGTTCTTTCTCCATCACTATCAGTTTCCTTATAACAGATAAAGATATCATAAGGTTCTTCTTTGGATGAAATATCTAAGATTCTTTTTTGAACCTTTTGAATATATTTAGCTTCTTCTTCATATAACTTTAATGCCTCACCATAAGAATGTTCTTTAACAAAAAGATAATCAGAATTGACTAAAACAGATTCATAATTGGCACGATGACAAGTAGGTACTTTTTTCTTAGTTCTAGGATCATCTACATATTCAATTCCATACTTACAAAGGACTAATCCCCAGTGGGCTTCTACTTGTTCTTCATCCATTTTTAAAATGGATTCATAGATTTCATAAGCTTTATCAAACTCATTATCTAATCGCAATTTATTCGCACGATTATATAAATTTACTATTTTTTCATCTTCTAATGAGGGAAGTGTCATAACACTTTTACAGTAGATACACTTACCGGTATTCGTTCCTTCTATCGGTTCAATATCTCCCCCACACATCTTACACTTCAATATCATAAACTACTCCTCTTACTCTTCTTTAGGTAAAATTTGAAAACGGTCATCACTATACTCACATTCTCCGTTAACACAGGAACTATATTGAGATGCGATATAGCCATGAACTCCTAAACTCGTTTGAATTTCTATTGACCGTTGATACCCATCCTCGTCAATACGTGTACTAATCACATCATAAATTTCTCCAGGAAATAAAGTAGCTACGGAATGTCTCCAACTATCTTGTGTATTTTCATATAAATCCATTTGTTCAAGAACTTTAATCTGATCTATCTTTGAATTTCTCTTATTGGATTGAATAGGAACAGGTCTTATTAACTGAAAGCCAATGAAGAGTAGTAGAATGAATGCTACTCCATAAAATATAGGGTGAATGGCAAACTTTTCTTTTTCGACAAATTTTTCTTTTAACTTTCTATTTTTCTCTTCTTGCATTTCCTTATTCTTCTTATTCAACATCAACATATTAGTCGATAACTGCCATCTTGGTCTTAATAAGAATAAAATTAAATTAAGACCAACTAAAATCAAAATGTAAGCACTTGACTTAAATCCACAAGAATGAATCAAAAATAAAAAATAACCTTCTAAAGCAAAATTAACGAGATATAAAATTTTAGATACCTTATTCATCTTTCTAGATAAAAGCCCTATAAAAAAGGAAATTAAAGTAATAAATCCAACAGTTATCTGAATGAGACTAGCCCTCTCCCGAAAAGTATATGCCAAAACGTCACTATATCGGAAGGATCCTACTGAATTAGATATTGTATAGGAAGCTAAAAATCCTGCCATCCAAATTGCCATTAGGAAAGATACTAATAAAGTAATTCCAATAAACCCTTTTCCTATTTTTTCCTTTAAAACATTGGTAGCATATCGCTTTTCATTTCCAATCACAGAGCTTTCTTCATCTTCCATACGCTCTTTAAACTGGTGATACATCTCTTCCGTGACATTGGATGATTTAGTTTCTTTTTTGGCATTCATAATCTTTTTAATACCACGAACAAGATCTTGCATTGCCCCTACTTTATCCATATTTTGAGCTTGCAACATCGCAAAACTTTCTGGAAGTTTATAAGCATCCATTTTACTATAAACAGGAATAAGCGTTTTCGATTTATCCTTTTTCATAAAGTCTAAATAACGACTCCACTCATTTTTTACCCATACTGCCTCTAAGTTTTCAGAAGATGTTCCAACAACCAACATCACTTTCGCACTATTTAAAGCAGAGAAGATATAAGGTTCGTATTCTGTTCCTAATTTATCTTCTAGGGTAATTCTAGAGAAGAAAACTTTATACCCTTCTTTTGTTAAGGCTTCATAGATATCTTCTGCCATAACGCTATCATGGGTTCTTTCTCCATTATTATCCGTCTCCTTATAACAGATAAAGATATCATAAGGCTCTTCCTTAGAGGAAATCTCTAGAATTCCTTTTTGAATATCTTGAATCTTTTTCGCTTCTTTTTCATAGAGTTTCAAAGCTTCGCCATAAGATTTTTCTTTTACTACTTTGTAATGAACATCATCGAAAATAGATTCATAATTGGTCCTATGGCAAGTAGGAATTTTCTTTTTAGTCTTAGGGTCATCTACATACTCTACTCCATATTTACATAAGATTAATCCCCAATGAGCCTCTACTTGTTCATTATCTAACTCCAAAATAGATTCATACGTTGCATAAGCTTTATCAAACTCATTTTCTAGTCGTAAATCATTTGCTCGATTGTATAAGTTTAGAATTCTTTCATCCTCTACAGTAGGTAGAGTCATTGTGCTTTTACAATACAAACACTTACCCGTATTTGTACCCTCTACTAGTTCAATATCTCCCCCACACATCTTACACTTAAATACCATAAACTACTCCTTTTTATTGAATTTGTATATGTTCATTTGGAAAATCTTTTTCCATTAAAAGTTCGTGAATCATCTCTTCTTCATTTTCTAAAGAGAGTTCTTCAATACGATCTACTCTGAGTTTCTCACTTACTAAAATTGCTTCTACTTTATCAACAGACTCCTTTAGGTCGTCATTGACAACGACATAGTTATAATTCGTATACTGATTAATCTCCTGATAAGCCCTTTTAAAGCGAGAGATAATCTGTTCCTGATTTTCATCTCCTCGCATTTCAATTCTTCTTTTTACTTCTTCCATACTAGGAGCCATAATAAAGATTAAAATGGTTTCTGGAAATTTTTCTTTAATTTGTTTCGCACCTTGTACATCGATTTCTAAGATGACATCTTTTCCTGTATCTAATTGCTTGATAATCTCCGCTTTTGGTGTTCCATAGTAAGCTCCATATTGTACTTTCGCGTATTCCAAAAAATCATCATTAGCGATTTTCTTTTCAAACTCTTCTTCTGTCACAAAATAATAATCAACGCCATCTACTTCACTTTCCCGCTTTGGACGAGAAGTATAAGATATCGATAACACAATATCGTTATGACGTTCTAATAATTTTTTAATAACCGTTCCCTTTCCCGCACAGGTTGTACCAGAAATAATAATCAAAGATCCTTGTTTTTTGGTTTTAATCATAAGAATCCCCTTTCTAAAATTATTATACCATAACATTTGACTTTTGGAAGAAAACTTATTATAATAATCCGCAGTTTTAGGGGGGGTAGAACATGATCACTTTACCAAATATGATAGAGGCAAAAAAAGATGCCCTTATGATGATTCAGGGCGTAAGAGATGGTTGGGATAGTGAGTTTGGAAGGTACTGCCGTCTTTACAATATCACAACAGAAGATGTAAAGACATATACGGAAGAAATGTCCTCTTCCTTTGATACCACTCTTACAATTGGCGCTTCTGCTGATCAAGGAATTGCCGCTACTTTAAAGGGCGCGAAAGATGTTTATTTTTTTGATATCAATAAAGCGGACATCTATTTTCTAGAACTTAAAAGAGTTGCGCTTGCAACTCTCCGTCGAAGAGATTTTCTAGATTTTATGATTGCTGAAAATAATGGAAATATCATGGAATATCGTCTTTATCAAAAAGTACAAAAAGAACTTGCTCTTCCGATTCGTCTTTTTTGGGATATTTTATATGAATATTTTCGTTATAATGCATACTATTTATCAGAAGAGTTATTCCGCTCTCCTAAGAAGCATGGAAAACTTGCCCAAGTCGTTAATGGGTATTACCGCAATAATGAAACTTATTATCAAACCCAAAAACGAGTACGAGAGGCAAACTGGCATTTTATCGAAAGTGATTTCTATGACCTAGGAAAAACGCTTCCAGAAGGAGTGAATTATGATAGTATCATCTTATCCAATATTTATGAGTATTTAAATTTTGGAGAAGAAGTAAGCCGGGAAAACGCTAAAAAGTATACTACTTTTATCAAACAAGTATTACTTCCTAGACTAAAAGAGCACGGGATAATGATGGGTGCTTATCTTTGTCGATATGATGAAGAAGTAGATACCTTTATTGAGGAAAAACTAAAAAGTGATCCTAATGGTTGGGCACCTAGTTCAGATATCTTAAGTGGTCTTGATATGTTAGAGAAATATTTTACTGGTTGGACAGGTCAAAATGTTTCTTACCATTATCTTTTACAAGATTTAAAAAAAGAATTTGAAATCAAAGAAATAGCTACCAATCATTCAGGTTATGGAATGAGTACTGCTAAAAATGATTTAGCTATTCTAATTAAAAAATAAAGAAACAGAGAATACGGTAACATTCTCTGTTTTTTTTGGTTTAAGAAACCTCTACTTGGACAATTTGTTCATCTAGTAGTTTTTTTAGTTTTGCATTGACTTCACATTTACTATCAGTGGAATTGTTTTTTACAAAATAGAATTTAGCGTCCTCAAAAGTATTTTGACTTAAATAGGTAAATTTCTTTAAATAATTTTGGACTTCACTATCAATTCCAAAATAGACATATAAGAAATCAGAAGCTTCTTTTTCTAACTTACCATTTTCTTTGGTAAATCTCTTCAAGACAATATTAGTAATAAATGGTTCTTCTTGATATTCTAGTGGAACAGAATCCCCTTTGATATAAATATCTACTTTATCTTCTGCTTGAAAATGTTCCTTTGTAAAATCATTGGCTAAATCATCCTTTTTTAAATAATAAGGAACATCTCCTTCTCGCAAAGTTGGAAGCCAATTTTTGGTTTCTGCTAGTTTTCGGTCAGATTCTAATTTGAAGAATAGACAAGTTCCTACTCCTACCATCATCAAAAGAAGGATAATAGAGATACTAACCCAACTAATTTTCTTTATTTTCTGATCCCGGTTTTTCAAAATTTCAACCGTCACTTTATTGACTTCATCTTGATTCGTCTCAGATTTCTTTTCTCCTAAAAGAATTTCATTCACTGTAATCCCAAAAAAGTTACTCAATTCTAACAACATTTCAGGAGTAGGAATATAATATCCTTTTTCCCATTTTGAAATCGTTGCGCGGTCTACATAAAACTGTTGAGCCAGTTCTTCTTGTGTTAATCCTTTTTCCTTTCTAAGTTCTGCAATAAACAATCCCATTTTTTCTTTATCCATGGTTTTCCCTCCTAAATTCACTATACCATAAAAACTTCTAAAAAGTGCGTGCGGGTTAGGAACACATGAAAAAAGAAAGCTGAAAACTTTCTTTTTTATAGATATTTTTTTAGTTTTTCAATCTCTTCCTGTTGAAATTTTAAATAATCAGAAGCAAGTTTTAAAATTTTTTTATCGGCATCTTTCTCATAGTTTTTGATTTTACTTTCCATGTCAACTACGCCCATCGTAAGTCCTTCTATTAACATATGCGCAACCGATGCATCACTGTTGTCACTTTTTACTTCCTTTGAAATTCCCATTTTTGACATCATTTTGGTCATCATCGAATTTTCTTTGATTTCAATCTTTTCTTCCTGTAAGAGTTTTTTACTTTTCTTTTGATACTTTTCATAGAAACTTAATTCATCACTAATAACGGGTTTTAGTTTATTCTCTTTATCATTTAAATCTTTTAATAAATTAGTAAGAGAAACGACTCCCATTTCACTAGATTGATAAATATATTCTAATAACTCTTGATTGACATTCATATATCCACCTCGTTATTAGAATTTCCTAAAAGAAGAAATTTATACTAGAAAATCGGTTCTATTTTACTATCTAAAATAGAATACAAATATAAATTGACTTTCTTTTTAGTAATTTTTTCTAAATACGTTTGATACCCATGTAATTGTTCTTGATAAGCAGAGTCTTCAACATGCTTTAATTTATAATCAATTAAATCAATATGATCTGGATACTCTAACATACAGTCAATGATTCCATGATATTCTACTTTTCCATCCTGGTAAGAGAATTCATGTTCTTTATAAATCGTTGCAGACTCTTTTTCTTTTAATAATGGATGATTCAAAAAGGCTTCTATTTTCTTTCTTAGAAAAGTATCTTGAATTTCCTCTAAATTAGGATTTTTAAAATCTAGGTATTCTAAAAATTCATGTACTAAAGTACCGAAACGCATATTCTCTTTTTCTTCTTTGGTTGGAAAATGAGTAGAAGTTTTTGAAAAATGTTTAGCTTCTAGTTTTTTATCTTCCTCTTTTAATTCTTCAACTGTAAGTACTTCAGAAGAAGAAAATCTTTGCTTTGTAATTTCTTTTGGAAAAAGATAGGCTTTCGTAAAATCATTTTTATCTAATTCTAAACGAGAATATTGATCTTGAATATTACCACCTAAAGCATTTAAAAAGGAAGCAAAATTGCGAAACTTTTTACGGGTAACAGAAGATATTAACTCTTTTTCTTTCCAATCTATTTCTTCATAAGGAAGAAGGAAAATCATTTTTTCCCGGGCTCTAGTTAATGCGACATAAAAAAGGCGAATTTTTTCAGATACTTCTTCTTTCAAATAGGATTCTTTTACTAATTCTTTTACAAAAGTTTCAGAAATTCCCTCATCGAAAAAAGGAACAACAAAGCCATAGGCTTCTTGATATAAAAATTTATCTTTAATCTCTTGAATATTGAAACGGTTATATAATCCCGTAAAATAACAAACTGGATATTCTAATCCCTTAGAAGTATGAATCGTCATGATTTTTACTCTATTTCCAGCATCTGTATTTGTCTTATAACGAATACTATATCCATCTTCTAATAAGGTTTCTAAGTAATCTTTAAATTGATAGATAGAATATCCGCTTTTGTCTAAGTTATGAGCAAGTTCCAAGGTTTTTCGCATCCGTACTTCTCGCATTTCAATCATCGAAGACGTAATTGACTTTTGATAAAAAGAAGTGGCACCTAAAATATTCAATAACAAATGATAAATATCTTGTTCTTCTAGCAAGTAAGATACTTTTTCTAGATCTTGATAAATAGGCGTTTCTTGATATCTTTTTGCCATTTTTATTTTAAGGATTTCTTCTTCCTCCATGCGGTACAAAAAACTTCTTGCGATACTGACAAAATCATATTCGAAGGAGATATCGATTTTCTTTTCATAAATATGAATTACAAAATCAATTAAATTCTTAATTAAAGATAAGTCTTCCCCTTCTTCTAATCGCTCATCCCGATATACGGTTAAAGGAACATTTAAATATTCAAAAATTTTCCGGTAGAGATCAAATTGCGTAGAGCGGTCCATTAAAATGACAAAATCCTGGTAAGTGGCGGGTCTTAATTCTTTACTATCTTTATCATAGACAAGATACCCCTCTTTTACTTTCTTTTCGATATCGCGAGCAACTAAGAACGCTTCTACCTCTTCTTTTTTAAATCCGTCTTGGTCAATAGGAATATACTGCCAGATTTCACTTTTAGCAGAACTAGTAGCCCCCTTTTCTTCATAATCGGTAAGTCCAAAAATCATCTGATGAGTCTCCTCGTAATCTGCTCCCCCTACCTCATCATCCATAATCTGACAAAAGATTTGGTTAATATCTTCTAATACTTCTCTTCTAGAACGGAAGTTAGAAAGTAAATCGATTTTCGCGCCTCCCATATGATTCTGATAATCATTATATTTCTTTCGAAAAATATGAGGATTAGCATTCCGAAACCGATAAATGGATTGTTTTACATCTCCCACCATATACACATTATTTTTAGCAATATAAGAAATAAATGTCTCTTGTAGGTCATTCGTATCTTGGTATTCATCTACTAAAATTTCTTCAAAAGAATTTTTAATTTCTTCTCGAATAGATTCATTTTCTTTTAAAAGGGTAATCGCAAAATGAGCAATATCACTAAATTCATAGAAAGCATTTTCCTTTTTAAACGTATTCATCTTTTTAAAATAGCGTTTTAAAATGGTAAGAATGACCTCTACGGTATCCTTTGTTTTTAGATAATCTTTTTTCATATCTTCTGGATTACCATAGACTAATAAGTCATCTAGAGAACCTAAAAGACCAGATAGTTCCGTCTTTTTCTTTTTTATCTCTTCTTCACTATTACGAGGAAGCATTGGCATCTTTTCCTGTAAAGCAGATTTTAAGGAATCATAATCTTTCCAAGAAAAAATCACTTGAAAATAATCTTCTAATTTTTTAGTATAAGATGGCTCTACATATTTTTCTAACTCATTTTGCATCGACTCTATTTCTTCTAGTTTCTCCCGTACTAGGGAATCATATAATTGAAGGAGGAAATACACTTTTTCTTCTTCATAATACGTATCTAAGTAACTATCTAAATAGTCCTCTACCCCATAGCGAAGTTCTAACTTTTTAATCATCTCTAATAAAGACTTCTTTAAGGACTCATCATCTTTTACCATAAAAGAGGAAATCAATTTCTCAAATGCTTGATTTTCTTCTTCATAAAGTTCTTCAAAAACTTCTTCTAATAGTTCTCTTTTTTTCATCTCTAGAAGAGAACTTTCTGTAATTCCAATCTCTTTATCAAGACCTAAAACATAATGATATTTTTTTAAAACGGATAAAGAATAGCTATCAAAGGTAGTAATATAAGCACTATCTAGATATTTTAGTTCTTCTTTTAAAGCAGGAATTTCCTCAATAGATTTGCGGATACGCTCTTTCATTTCAGAAGCGGCAGCTTTGGTGAAAGTTAAAATCAAAAGTTCATAAATATGGGTTCCTGATTTTAATTTTTCAATCACTCTAGCCGTTAAAACAGCGGTTTTTCCAGATCCTGCTCCTGCACTCACGATAATATTTTCACCTTTCCGGTAAATGGCTTCTTCTTGCTCTTTGGTCCATTTAGGCATCTTCTTCACCACCTAAAAAATCTATATTTTCGTATTTCTTTAAATTGATGATATCTTTCTCCACATGATAGCAAAGATCATGATACGGACAAAATTCACACCCTAAATTATCAAAGCCAACACGTTTGGGATTGATAGTAAAATTTCCCTCTTTTATTTCCGAAATAGCTTTCTTGATGTTTTCTTCTACCATGTTTAATAGATGTTCCATTTCTTTTTCACTTAATACTTTACTATAACTACTAAATCCTTTAGAGGTTGTTTTTAATCCTTTTACAACCATACTATTTTGATAGGTAGAATCAAACCTAGATAGTACTTCCTCATTCTTAGTACTATAGCCCTGAAGGCGAAGATTTTCTCTTTTGCTTTCTTCATATGTCTTCTTTCTATCTTTAGCAATTTCATTATGAAGAATTTTTTGAAGATAAAATCCAGCAATCTCAGGATGCGTTATTTTAGAAAAATGGTTCACCAAATATAAATAAATAGGTAGTTGACTTTCTAACCCGTAAGGTAGAGCACGAAGGTCTAAATTAGGGTTTCCCGTTTTATAGTCAATTACAGCTACAGTATTCGTTTTTTCATCATAAAGAAGTTTATCAATAATTCCCATAAAAGTAACATTTTCTTCGTCCGTAGGATGCGTATAAATTGCCTCTTCATAGAAAGCTTCTTTTAAACCTATAAACTCGTATTGTCTTTTTATTTCTTGGATAATAAATTTTAGTTCTTCTTTTAATTTTTGAAGGAAAAAGGCCTCTTTTTTTGTCTTTTCCATGGAATGTTCTTGAAGGCAAGCATTCCACTCTTTTTCAAAGTCAAAATCGTCTAAAAAGGCTTTGGATAAGACATAGTGGTAAAGCGTCCCAATATTTTGTAAAAAAGTATCTTCTTCTTTATTCAATTTTAAAATCTTTTCTACATAATAACGAAATCCACAGCGATAAAAAGTATCTAAACTAGAATAAGATAATAAGATTTTTTTATTTCTTGCCTCTTCTAATGTCTCTTTCCTGATTTTCTGATACTGATTTTGATAAGTTCCATAAGGAAGAGAAGAATACGCTGTATATAAATATTCTAACTTAGGGTCATGAATATTATATTGATAATAATTATCTAACATTTTTCCTAACAGAAATTGATTGACAAAGTGACTGTCTTGGTAGTCAAAGGTAAAGGTAGCTGGTGTTGTCATACCTATCTCTTCTAGGTAAGAGGATGGATACAAAGTTCCTTCTAATGTTTTCTTTTTATAACTTAAAATGACATTTTTATGATGTTTTAAAAAGTAGGAAAGTGCTTCTTTTTCTGCTTCGTTTTGATCAATCGAAGTAGAACGACCTAAAGCCTTTTTTAGAGAATCACTAAAATAATCTTCTTCTTTATGGATGACAGGTAAAACACCTTGATTACAACCAATTAAAAATAAAATGGTATCCAGAGGATATAAAGTATAGATATCCCCCTCTTCTACTCCTTCCTCGTTCTTCTTTAAGGTACACTTTTTTAATTCTTCCTCAATCATTTGCTTTGTAATTTCATCATCTGGTAAAGTCGAATATTTCTGAAAGATAGAAGTAACTTTTTCTACGACCTCTGTTTTTTCCATGTTTTCTAACTCGGATTCTATTTCAGAGAGGGGGAGTGATAAAAGATGCTTTACCCAAGGCGTTCCATAGAGACTTCTTGGAATTCCAATCGATGTAGGGATATGATACCAATGAAAGATTTTTTCTATCAACATGCGGGAATTATCATCTACATTTAAAACTTTTATTTTCTCAGCTGGTACTCCTTCTTTTATTTTTTTTACAATAGACTGCGCTAAAAAGTAGATTTCCTCTTCTTCTTTTTCAAAAACATAAAGAGGCTTTTTCTCTTCATAAATAGGTGATTCTAAAAATTCATAAGAAATTCCCTCTAGAAGGTCTTTTTCTTCTAAAGAAAGCGTATCTTTCCCATAAATCAAAACTTTTTGACGATTCAAAAAAGTAGAAAAAAGGGGATTAGAAAAAAGTAGATTTTCTTCTTTTAAAAAGCATTCTAACTCTTTTAAATATTTTACCTTTTTATCGGGAATCTCTTTTAAATTCTCCATATTTTTTAAATAAAGAGAAGCTATCGAATAAGAGATATGTTCCCTTTTCATCAAGGTATAGATAGCTCTTTCATCATAATCTCCATATTTTTTTCTCGCAAGTTCTTGGAGTGTCATAATTTTTCTAGGAGATAAAGAGTCGCTATGTTCTTCTAGATATCCTTTTTTATTACTATGATTTGTTAAGATGAGAACTTCTTCCATACTATTCACCAAATCCATTATATCATACTCTTTTTTAATGAATAAGAAAAAAGAGCTAACTTTCGTTAACTCTTACTGCCCCTAAATCGTAAAGATTCGTATATCCCATACTGAGAAGAAGATTACAGGCTAGTCTACTTCGACTACCAGTCGAACAGTATAGAATCATCCTTGTATCTTTAGGGATTCTTTTTGTTTTTTCCAAGATTACTTGATAAGGAATATTTTGAGCTCCTTCTAAATGATAAATTTGATACTCAGCTGGGTCTCGTACATCAATTAAAAGGGTATTACTATCTAGGTACTCATTTAAATTCCCCATCGTTATTTTATGAATCATAATCTCCTATCTAATGGAATCATTTTTTAAAGCTTTCGCCATCTTCTTCCATAAACCGCTAGAAGAATAATTCAAAATACCTACCTTATAAATTCTAAGTCCATACTTGATAAGTAAGAAATTGGTAAGCAACATGATGACAATGGAAATAATCATCTCTAAAATTCCTATTTGCCCTAATACCAGTAAAGAAGGCGCTAAAATGGCGGAAATAAAAGGAACAAAAGAGAAAATTTTAATTACCAAAGAACCTTTAAACATCCCTGCCATAATTCCTAAATAATAGCCAAGTAAAGAAAGAATCATAATCGGTACTTGAACTTGTTGATAATCTTCTGTTGTGGTTGTCATAGATGCCAACACTCCTGCTAATAAAGCATATGCAACAAAAGTAAGAAGGATAAGGACAATCGCCAAAGGAAGAATAATCACAAGCTTATCGCCAATAGAACTTTCTAGCATAGAAGAGATCATCGGTCCAATTTCATCAAAGAAAGCAGCACCTCCACTTCCTCCTTTGGTTAAAAGGTGTCTGATAAAAATACCTAAACCACCATACCCACAGGTAAGGACTGCTTGACCAATGACAAATAGGTTTCCAGCAATCACTTTTGCAAAGAAGTGAGTTTTTGGAGAAACATTAGAAATAATAATCTCCATTGCTTTGGTCGTTTTTTCATCGTTTACCTCAGCCCCAATCATTTGAACGAGGAATAAAGATAATACGAAAATTGGTAAAATGAAGATTGGAAAAACCGTTGTCATAATCATTTCGGTTCCCTCTTCTTCGGTTTTATTATTTTCATTTACTAAAGAAGTGGTAATGGTAACATCTGACATAATCTTACTATAATCTTCTGCTGTAAGTCCTAAATCATCCATGACAAGGACTACTTTTACACTATTTAAGGCACTACTAATTAAAGAATAATCATACGTATCCACCGTTTCTTTGGAAATTAATTCTACTTCAATGGTGTTTTCTTCTGATTTTTTAATATCGACAATGATACCACCCTCATCGCCTACTTCTTCTTTTTTATCTTCTACCTTGGCAATTTTTTCAATTTCGTAAAGTGCGGAATCTTCGCCATAAAGATTCTTTTCATTTAAAAGTAAGGCTTCTTTAAAAATTTCATAAGAGGACTCTGTTTCATCGACAACATAAATTTTTACGGCATCATCAAAATCTCCTCCAAAAGATTTAATGAGAATATCTAGATTAATCATGCCAACAACTAAAAGGCAAAGAAGGATTTGCGCAACAACAAACCATTTGGTTTTAACCTTTCTTGCTAAACTCACACCAATTAAAAAATTTAATTTACTTCTCATAAGATTCACCTACTTTAGCAACAAAGATTTCATTTAAAGAAGGTTCTTCTACCATAAATTTGGTAATATTTTTCTTCTCTTTAATCGCTTCAAAAACTTTATCGACAATTTCCTCTGATTCAATTTTAACCTCTAGTTCATCTGCGTGTTCTACAACTTCTAAAACACCACCGATTTTTTTTAACTCTTCTTTTTGAATATCTCCCTTAATGAAAATATTCTTTTTCCGATAATTCTTTTTGATATCTTTAATATATCCAGAAATCACAGATTTTCCATTTACTAAAATGACTAATTTTTTACAGAAAAGTTCTACATGGTCCATCCGGTGAGATGAGAAAATAATCATACTTCCCTCACCTGCTAGTCTTAGAATTTCTTCTTTAAATAATTCAATATTAAAAGGGTCTAACCCAGAGAACGGTTCATCTAAAATGAGTAGCTTAGGATGATTTAAAATGGCCATGATAAATTGAACTTTTTGTTGATTTCCTTTGGATAATTCTTTAATTTTTTTCTCTTTATACTCTGTAATTTCAAATCGCTTTAATAACTCATCTAGTCTTTTTAAAATTTCTTTGTTACTCATTCCTTTTAAGGCTCCAAAGAAAAGAGCTTGCTCTTTTACCGTTAGCTTGGTAAGTAAACTTCTTTCTTCCGTTAAAAAGCCAATTTCATCGGTAATGCTATAATCAATCTTTTTGCCATTTAATGTAATCGAACCATCTTGATAATCGAGTAGTCCCATAATCATGCGAAACGTCGTCGTCTTTCCTGCGCCATTCACACCAAGAAGGCCAAAGATTTCTCCCTCTTTGACCTCAAAAGATAAATCATCTACGGCTTTAAAATCACCGTAATATTTTGTAATATGTTCTACTTTGAGCATAATTCACCGCCTAAAACAATCTTAAAATATCATTATAGGTAATATATACCATTAAAATCATGAGTAGAATAAATCCAATGTTATGAATCGTACTTTCTACTTTCTGATTAACAGGACTTCCTTTTAATTTTTCAATGATTAAAAATAATGCATGACAACCATCAAAGGCTGGGAAAGGAAGTAAATTGATAAATCCTACGTTAACACTAATCATAGCAAGAAGAGAAAGTATACTCATAAATCCTTCTGAACTAGCGGCTCCCACTACACTATAAATACCAACTGGACCAGATAACATCTTTACACTTAATTTTCCCGTAATGAGATAGAAAACCGTAAAGAACATCTGCTCAATCATACTAAAGAATTTACCAAAAGCAAAACGAATAGAAGCTAATAAATTATGACTGTAGTGATCTCCATCTAAATGAAATCCATATTCATATCCAAGGAGATTTCCTTTTTCATCCTTAACTTCTTCTGGCGTAATCGTAACGGTTTCTACTTTTCCAGATGGATGTTCTACTTTCATTTTGAAATCTTCATCCCCATGAACCGTTAGTTCTAAAGCAAGTCGGTCATAGTTTCTAATTCGTTTACCATCCACAGTTAGAATGCGGTCTCCCTCTTCTAAGGTTGGATAAAGTTCCTGATTAATATCCGCTAATTTCGTACTATTTAGACTAATATCATTACAAATACCAATGATAAAAAGAAGAACAAGGGCAAGCAAGAAGTTAAACATAACCCCTGCTACCATCGTCATAAAGCGATTAATCCAAGGCTTGGATTGAAGAAGTTTATCTTCTGGAATATTTTCATCTACTTCCCCTTCTTCTCCTGCCATTTGAACATAACCACCAATTGGTAAAAGACGAATACTATAGTCGGTTTCATCCTTTTCATAATGAACTTTTCCTTTTTTATCCTTGACCTTTTTCTTTCGGTTAAATTTTAGTAAACGAGGTCCCATCCCAAGAGAAAACTCGTAGACATAAACCCCAGATTTCTTAGCAAAAATAAAGTGTCCAAATTCATGAACTAATACTACAACACCTAAAATTAAGATAAAATAAATTAATGTCATGGTTGCCTCCTATAATAACGTAATAAATAAACTAAACGCTAACATTACAAAAATAAAACTATCTAAACGGTCCAAAATGCCCCCATGTCCTGGCATGATATTCGAAAAATCCTTTTTATCATAGTATCTTTTAATAGCAGAGAAGAAAAGATCTCCTAACTGCCCAATGATAGTCAAGAAAAGGGTAATCACAATTAAATTGCTAAGAACAACATTTGGATTAACAAACGTCTTATAAAACATGACACTGATAAATGTTCCAACAAGACTTCCTCCTATAAAACCTTCCCAAGTCTTTTTAGGAGAAACAACTTCTAACAGTTTATTCCTACCAATTAAATTTCCAACGAAAAGAGCATATGTATCCGTAATAGAAGTAATTAAGAAAAGATAAATCAATAATAGACGGTTCAAATTATAATAAGTTATTAAATAAGACATTGAAAATCCAATAAAGAGAACTCCTGCTGTCACATAGCAAGCATCATTGATACTATAAATCTTTCTCTCATGAAATACGACCATAGGAAGTAATAATACCAAGAAAATGCCACTTAGAATTCGAAAATCAATCGTCATCAAAGAAGCCCCTTCTACGGTGATGGTAAGTAAAATAAGAGGAATCGATAAATAAGCTAAAAGCTTAATTAACATTGGTAATTCCTTTTTTGTCTCTTTCATATCCAAATATTCTTTTAAGGCAAGCATGGCAACCACCATTACTCCTAAAGAATAAGGAATTCCCCCTATTATAAAAAGGGGAATCACAATCGCAAGCGCAACAGCCGCACTAATGATTCGTATTTTCATCCTTTATCCCTCCAAACCTACGATCTCTTTTATTATAGATAAGAATCGCATCATCAAATGAAGCCTCATCAAATGCTGGAAAATAAATACTAGGAAAATACATTTCTGCATAACTTAATTGATATAACATAAAATTGCTAATTCGTACTTCTCCACTTGTCCGAATTAAAAAATCAATGGGTGGCAAATCCTGAAAAAGATAATGCGAAAAACTTTCTTCCGTAATGTCCTCTAAAGATAATTTTCCATCTCTTACTAAAGCACTAATTTTTTTGGTAGCTTCGACAATTTCCAAGTGTCCCCCATAGTTCACACAAATATTTAAAATACCACCTGTTTTATCCTTAGTATCCTCTTCTATTTCTTTCATTACAGCAATAACGGCATCAGGAAGAGGATGCGCTTTTTTTCCTGAAAATACCACTTTAATGTTATCTTCTTTCATCTGATTGGAATACTCTTTAAATTTATGTTCAAAAAGTTTCATTAAAAAATCGACTTCTTCTTTACTTCTTTTAAAATTTTCGGTTGAAAAAGCATAAATACTTAAAACTTTTATACCCTTAGAATAAATATATTTACTTATTTTTTTTAAATTTTCAAATCCCGCTTCATGGCCTTGACTACGAGTCATTCCTCTTTCTTTAGCCCATCTGCCATTACCATCCATAATAATACCTACATGGGTGGGGATTTTTAATCCTTCATAATCCATAATTCCTCCGTTACTACATTTTATTCCATAAACATTATAACATAATTCCTATTTATCGAAAAGAGAAAACAAAAAAAGTAGTTATACTACTTTTTGGCATCAATATTAATTCTTACTCTTCCTTGATTATTGGTATAAGCAGCAGCTTGGACAAGCGTACGAATCGCATTAGCGGTCTTTCCCCCTCTTCCAATAACAGCGCCTAAATCACTTTCTGAAACAGTAACCTCAATGATAGAGTCATCCTCATCATTTTTCTTTACGGTTACGCTAGCAGAATCTGTCGCAATGCTTTTTACTAAATATTCCGTCAATTCTACTAAATTCATTATTTCTCTTCTTTCTTTGTCATTTTAGATTCATGGAATTTCTTCATGATACCTTCTTTGCTAAATAAATCTCTTACAGTATCAGAAGGAATAGCTCCATTTTGTAACCAAGAAAGTGCTTTTGCTTCATCGATTTTTACAACTGCTGGAGTTTCAATAGGATTATAATATCCAATCTCTTCAATAAATCTTCCATCTCTTGGGAATCTTGAATCAGCTGCTACAATACGATAAAAAGGTCTTTTCTTAGCTCCCATTCTTCTTAATCTTAATTTAACTGCCATAATTTCTCCTCCATTCCTATAAGATAATACCATAAAAGAAAAAGCATGTCAACTATTTTTGGTTGACATGCTATAAGTAATCTTCTTTTACTTCTTCATCAATTGTTTTTAAATCTTCCTCTTTTACCTCGTCTTCAATTACATCCCAAGGATCCTCATCCTCTTCTATCGCAATTTTCATCTTTGTCTCTCCAACAATTTCTACTCCTAATTCTTTTTCTACCGTAAAATGAATCTTATTTCCCTCAATATGGACATCAGAACAATTTGGTTGATATAATGGTCTAACAATGATATCGGTATCCTCGGATAAGTCTGCCTGGTTTCTCAATCGAACATTAAAAGTATGACTGTATTCCACTTTTTTATTTACGACCATCGTTTTACTATCATTCTCATAAGAATACCAAATGTTCACATCATAACTACCAGATACACCTACTTGATCTCCCGATTTATATCCTTTGAATTTATGGTTAATGACCCAACAACCAAGCACTGTTGATGGCTCTACTTCTACCTCTAAATCATAATTATCTTTAAAACTTTTCTTTCCTTTTCCAATAATTGCTTTTGTGACAATCTCCTTATAGGCTGCCATATCATCACTCCTCACTTTAATGTATGCGAAAGTAAGAAAAAAGTACCAAAAAGAAAAAAGATATTAAAATAACCTCTAATATCTTTTTTCCTTACCCCAAATAAACTGGAGAACAATTAATAAAGCACTTGTAACAATAATTCCAAAAATAGCAATCTTACTTTCTATATCAGTACCATTATCCTTATTTTTTTGACTAGTAATATTACTGTTAGTATTAATATTTGTATTACTATTGGTATTCGTGTTACTGTTCGTATTTGTGTTGCTATTGGTATTCGTATTGCTATTGGTATTTGTGTTACTGTTCGTATTCGTGTTACTATTCGTATTTGTGTTACTATTGGTATTTGTGTTACTATTGGTATTCGTGTTGCTATTGGTATTTGTGTTACTATTCGTATTTGTGTTACTATTTGTATTCGTGTTACTATTGGTATCCTTTGGATTTATTTTATCCAATAAAGATTGATATTGTTTTTGATCTTCTTTTGTTAATTTTTCAATAGAAGTTTTAATAGCCATCAATTTTCTTGGTGAGAAAAGTGGTTGAGAAAGTTCTTCCATAGAAGAAACAATATAATCATCCAATCTAGATTTATATTCTTTATATACTTTGTTTTTCTCACTCATCCAATCTTCTGGAACCAAACCATATTCAGTAATTCGGTAAGTTCTTTCTTGATTCATAGCATAATTTTTAAGTTCTTTTCCTGTTAGAGTACTATAAAAAGAAATATTAAAGTCTTTATCATCAGAAGAAATTTTTAACTTATAACCTATTTCAATAGGAACATTTTCTATTTCTAGTCCATCTTCTTTGAAATAAGATCCATTGTTTCGATAAATACTTTTAGAGTATACTTTCTTATTTTGAGTATTGAAAACAGTTAGTGTAATAACACCATTATTGGCTGTAGTATCTTTTTTATTCGTAATATTACTAGAATAGTGGAATACTAATTTTTTCTTTTCTCTTTCTATTTCAAATAAAGACTTTTCCTGATATCCTTGTGCGATTACTTGAATATCATTTTCATAAGAAATATCCTCAATCTTCTCATAATGAATAGGAAGAATATTTTCATTACTATTCGTCACTTCTAAATATTCATGTTGATATTCAAAAAATCCATTAACTCGTGGGAGTGCCACTTTATAACTACCAACTGGTAGACTAATAGATACTTTGGACTTGGTAATAGGAACAGTAGTTATTTTTTTAATACCATCATAAATCATGAAATTTTTTCCCAAAAGGAAAGAAAGATTAGAAGCATCTATTTGGAAAGTGACAAGTCCTTTTAAAGATTTTGTTTGTAATTCTTGATTGTTTACTAAAGCATATTCTCCTACTTTTTGCAGTTCTTGTTTTGTTTCCTCTACTAATTCATCATCTTTTAAGATATCTTTCATATAGAAAAGAGTAGTTGTGTTACTACGCATTAACTCATCTTTTACGTCCTCTGATACTTCTATATTCCAAGATTGAAAATAAGGAATAATATTTACTTGATACTTTTCTTTTAAAGCTAATGCCCAAGCATCTTGGGTAGTCAATTTTTTTCCATTTTTGGCATAATAGTCCCGATAGTATTGATTAATAAAAGCATAAGCTTCCTCGTAATCTTCAAAATAATTTAACAGATTGACAAAAGCATAAGTCATTGCTTTGGTATTTTCTTTTGCTGTTTGTGAACTTTTAAAAATATCGTTTTCTCGGGTCTTATTATATTCGGTTTCCTTTTTCTCTAAATCCAGCCAAGAATCTTCAGAAGAAAAAGATTTTTTTACGTCTTCTAAATAATAACTTAAAACATTAGGAATAGCTTCAGTAATAGGAAGAGTTCCCTCATTAGACCCTAATATTCCCTGATAACCATGCGCAATTAAGTGAATGTTATCCCAAGATAAGGAAAAGATACTAGCAACAGATGTCCCACTTATTCCAATATGATCCATCCCATCATAGTAATTTCCACCGTTTGCACTTTCATCAGCTTTCACAAAGTATTTTGTTTTAATAGCTTGATTATAGGACTCTTTAGGAGTATAGGAAAGTCCAATTAAGGAATCTAGTTCTTCCATTTCCTGATTCCACCAAGCAAAAAATTCATCAAAAGTTTTCCAAGATTCCTCTTGGGTAACTATTTTTTGATAGTCATCATAAGGAAGTAAAATCATCATTGAGGCACCATCCAGAATAGCATAAGATTCTTTATCATCTTTCCATTCTCTTAAGAATTTTTCTTGATAGTCTTCCCCATCCCCTTGATGGTAATAATGTAAAGACTGAATTCTGGTATCTGCTCCATCATATTTGATTTCATAAGTAACTTCTTTTTCTTGTTCAAATAGTGTTTTAATAGTAGGAACACTTAAATAAGTAGAATGAATATCTTTTACGAAATATTCATTTTTAATAGAAACCCAGTCGTTACCAATCTCTTTTTTAGATTCTTTAAACGAAGCATTATTCTGAAAATCTACTTCTAACTTTATATCATCAGAAGTGGTTCTCATCATAATAGTTCCCCCTGCCTCTAAAAAAAGGCCTAGGATTTGCCGGTCCATATTATTTCCACGTGTATATCCTAATGTATTCAAATGGCGAACAGAAGGAAGAGAATACATGGTTTTTTCCATCCAAATCTCTGTTGTTCCACTTACAACCTCAACAGGAACAGTTAAAGTAATTGTATTATGATTACTATCTGTTACTTGATAGTTTATCTCATAAGTTCCTGTTTTGTGAATATCGATATTATCCTCTGCTTTTATTTGATTGGTTAAATCACCATCTTCATTATCTTTAGCAAAAAGGCGAAATTTCGCATCTTTTAAATAATCTATTTTGGTTTCTAAAGGAACGCGAATAGCTGTTGTTCCATAAAAAGTAGGTTTATTGGCATCACTCCAATAAGCCGGTTCCTCCTCTTTTTTTGAAAACCAATGATTATGAATTAAAAAAAGACATTCTAAACAGAAAACAATGACTAAAAAAAGGATAGCAATTCTTTTTAAAATTTTCATAATCCCCCTCTTTTCTCTAAACGGTTTTTATTATATAGAAAATTTCAAAAAAGTCAATTTTTTCACATCAACGAAAAAGAAGAGGAATTATTCTTCCTCTTCCATTAAAGTTGCCTTTTTCTTAATCTCTTCTGGAACCTTAATTTCATCAACTTGATTATGATTAGAAATATTAAAGGTCATCTTATAAACGGAAATTCCTTCTTCTTTAATGGCATCTACAACATCTAACAAATTCATTTCCATGGTTGTAATATAACCTTTTTTAATATAGATAGTAAGAATAACATCTTTCTCTAATTCCAAAGGATCTTCTTCATTTTCAGTAATAGCATCATTAAAGATAGATTTATCAATCGTCAATTCATATTTTGTTTCTCCCGAACGATTAGATTTTACTTTTTTAATCGATTTATAGTTTTCCGTTAAACGATTAATAGAATCCATATCACTTGTAGTATCCTTACTCTCTTCTTCCGTATAGGTCCAAGTTACTCCGCCATCATCAGAAGTATAAGTATATAAAGTATCTCCCTCTTTTTCTGTATAAGATTCAGATTCTATCATCGTTCCATAAATATCCATTTTAGTGGTAGAATGAGAAACATTTCCTCCTTTTATTAAATCTGTCGTTGTTTGGGTCGTAATAGCATATTCACTACTTCCTACTTCTGTTTTTACTTCAACGGTAGAACTTTTTAAATCCTTCATATTTTTTAAAGCAGTTTCCACTTCTTCTTTGCTAGTATTCCCACATCCGGTTATCAAAAAACTAGTAAAAAGAAAAAGGATTAAGTATTTTATTTTTTTCATAAATTCCTCCTACTACATTATACCATAAAAAAGTAGTTTACACTACTTTTCCATCTAAACTCCATGTCTTCACACTCGTGATTTCTACATCCACAATTTTGCCAATCAAATCTTCCTTACCATCAACATTCACTAACTTCATGGTCTCGGTATATCCCATTAAGTTTCCTTTTTCTGATGGTCCTTCAATTAAAACTTTGACCACTTTTCCTAAGTATTCTTGATTCTTCTTATTGGCATATTCATTTACAAGTTCATTTAATTCTTGTAACCGTTCATTTTTTTCTTCTAGAGTTGTCTTATCTTCCATTTTCGCAGCTGGTGTTCCCTCTCTTGGAGAAAAGATAAAAGTAAAAGCGGAATCATATTCACAGATTTTTACAACATCTAAAGTTTCTTCAAAATCTTCTCTTGTCTCGCCTGGGAATCCTACAATAATATCCGTTGTAAGGGCAAGATTAGGAATTTTCGCTTTTAATTTTGATACTAAATTTAAATATTCTTCTTTCGTATATCTTCTTCCCATTAATTTTAAAATGCGATCAGAGCCACTTTGTAAAGGAAGATGAACATAAGGCATAATGTTATCATATTTACTAATGACATCAATCATCTCATCATTAAAGTCCCAAGGATGACTTGTCATAAAACGAATTCTTGGAATATTTGTCTTAGCAATCATTTCTAGAAGATTTCCCATATTACAAGGATTTTCTAAATCTTTTCCGTAAGCATTTACATTTTGACCTAATAAGGTTACTTCTTGATAACCCTTTTTTACTAAATCTTCTACTTCTTTTACAATCCATTCAGGCTTTCTACTTCTTTGTTTTCCTCTTGTATAGGGAACAATACAGTAAGTACAGAACTTATCACACCCAAACATAATATTAACCCAAGCTTTATATTTAGAATCCCGCTTTACAGGAATATTTTCAATAACTTCTCCCTCTTTACTGAAAACTTCAATTTCTTGTGTTTGTCTTGCCATAGAACGCTCTAAGATATAAGGAAGATGATGAATATTATGGGTACCAAAAACGATATCTACCCACTTATATTTTTTCATAAGAGCATCTACAACGCTTTCTTCTTGGGCCATACAACCACAAATAGCAGTAATAATACTTGGCTTTTCCTCTTTTAAATGCTTTACTCTTCCTAAAAAGCCAAACATTTTATTATGAGCATTTTCCCGAATCGCACAAGTATTTAAAAGAATAAAATCCGCCTTCTCTAACTCATCCGTTTCTTTAAAAGACATCATCTCTAAAATGGCTTTGATATTCTCAGAGTCATGGACATTCATCTGACAACCATAGGTACGAATATAATAGTATTTTCCTTTTCCTAATTCTTTTAAAGAATCATTTACTTCATATTCTTCTTCTAAAAAAGGAATTTTATTATGCGTTCTTTTTTGAGCTTCTTTTAGATTTGGTAAATTCATACAATCACTTCCACTTCTCCATGATACCATAGATCCCATCTTTTCACAAGAAAAATAGAACAAAAGAAAAAGAAAAAAAGATAGATATCTATCTTTTTTTAACTACTTTTGGAAGTTATTCATTCCTAATTGTTGCTCTCCCATTTTTACTAATCTTTTAGTGATTTCTCCACCAACAGAACCATTAGCTCTTGATGAAGCATCTGGACCCATAGCAACACCTAATTCAGAAGCTATTTCATATTTCATTTTTTCGATAGCTTGTTTAGCACCAGGTACAACTAGTTTATTTGTATTACTATTGTTATTCATATTCTCACCTCCTGTACACTAATAGAATGTGTACAAATGAGGTTTTCATACTTGGTAATTATTGGTTATAATAACTCATCTTTTTTGGTTTCTTTTAAAGAGATAACTTCAATATTTTGAACGCATTCTTCAACCAAACTCTCATAATCAAAGAAAGATTCATACAAAAGACATTTTTCTAAGTCAGGATTGATAACAGGATGTTTTGGTAAAAAGATCGTACAACAATCTTCATAAGGTAAAATACTTGTTTCATACGTTCCAATTTTTTTTGCAAGTTCGATAATTTCTAATTTATCCATGCAGGCAACAGGTCTAATAACAGGAATATTGGTTACACTATTAATAACACGCATACTATCTAAAGTTTGACTTGCTACTTGACCCACTGATTCTCCGTTAAAAATAACTTTTAGTCTTCTCCTTTCTATTATTTTCGAAGCAATCCGGTACATCATCCTTCGCATAATCGTAATAACGTAACTTTCTGGAACATTTTTATAAATTTCTTCTTGTAATTTCGTAAAAGGAACAACTAATACTTTTAAATTTCCAGAATAAGCATTTAAAATGCTCGCTAACTTCACCACTTTATTTTTTGCTTCTAAACTTGTATGAGGTGGGGATTCAAAATAAAGGCACTCTAGGTCTACTCCTCTTTTTAAAGATAAGTACCCAGCAACCGGAGAATCGATTCCTCCACTTAACATCAAAAGTCCTTTTCCTTGAATACCAACAGGATAACCACCAATACCAGCTATCTCACGGACATAAAGAAAGGTTCCCTCTTTTCTAATTTCTACTTCAATTTTCATCTCAGGATTGTGAACATCTACCTTACAAGGAAAATTTTTAAGAATGACTCCTCCTAATCTTCTACTTACTTCCATACTGTGAATAGAAAAATCTTTATCAGCTCTTTTCGTTTCTACTTTAAAAGTTTGAAAAGAAACATCTTTTAAAAGCGTCACTAAAGAAGAAGCGATTTCTTCCATATTAGTATTTACTTGATAGCATTCGACTATACTGTGAATACCAAATACTTTTGTAAGTTTTTCTTGAATAGTGGTAAGAGAATCACTTTCAATATACATGCGCACACGGTCATAGCGAATTTGATAATCCTCATCTGCTAAAACCGCTTGAATGTTTTTTACTAATAACTTAATGAATGTTTTTCGATTTCCTTTTTTGGTAGTAAGTTCTCCGTATTTAATTAATAATAATTTTTTCATAATGACTCCTCAATTAACAAATATCATTTTATCACATTTTTCAAATTCTAAAAAGGATTATAGAAAAAAGAGCTAAAAATTAGCCCTTTTAGGAAATCACTTTGGTAAATTCCCCATTTACAGTGTTGAATTTATAGGTACTATAAGCATTTTCATCTTCCGCGTTTTCCATAATGTAGATAGTAACAACTGTCTTATCCACTTCTATTTTAAAAGTAGGAATTTGACTAGTAGTTCTTCCTCTAAATCCACTTACATAAGTAGGAATGGTATCTTTTAGTTGTTCTTCTCCAGCATAGTTTAGGATATTAAATTTTTTATCTTTAGAAACGAAAATAAAACTTTTAAGAGGAATAATCATATCATAGTCATCTTTCAATAATTCTTTTCCTTCTAGATCTAACAGATGCCACAATCCCTCTTTTTGAACAGCAATAGCATCATAACCACTATAATAAATATCTTCATATTCAAAAGGAAGAATTTCTTTCCCATCCTCTAGGGAAATAAGTCCCCATTTTCCATCTTTACTAGCTGTAATGATTTTCTTTTCATAAGAATAATCACTGACATCTCCGCCACCAAAAGAATAAGCCATATCTTCATATTCAAAAGGAATAATCTCTTCTCCTTTTGTAGAAATAACGCCATATCCTTCTTCTTTTTCAGCAAGGAAAGAAACAGTTGTATCTCCTTCTACTAAATTTTTTAAGCTAAGATAGTTATCACTAATCTTTTCTTTTTGAATATAGTCGTAAAGGAAAATATCCTCGCCATCCTGAAGAGCAATAACACCATCTTTATGATATTGATATCTTCCCAAAGAATAAACTGAACAAGTTTTTTTACAAAGATAAGAATCTACTAGTTCTTGTCCCTTTAAAAAATCAATAGAGTCTTCTTTTTCCTCATAACTATAATTCGTATCTAATGGGGCTTCCTCTTTTTTCTCTTCCACTGGTGTATCCTTTTTCTCATAAACCAAGAAGTAATAACAAAGTCCTCCTGCTATTAAAGCCAAAAGGATTACGAAAAAGAAAATCCAACCTTTTCCCTTTTTTTGTGGTAAGAAAAATTCATCATCATCCGAAAAGATTTGCACTTCTTTGACTAAATCATTTAAAGTCTCTGTATGACTATTAAGAGACGCTTTTCCTTCTTCTCTTAATGGTTCTTCTATTTTTTCTTCTAATTTCTCTTCTATAGTATTACAAGAAGTATCTTCTAAAGGAAGTTCTACCTTACCATGTCTAGGTTCCTCTAAGGGAGTATCTGGTACCTCTTCTTTAATCTCCTCTTCTAAGGGCTCATTTTTACTAGATTCTGCTATAGCGACGCTCTCTTCAGGGGGTTTTGGCTCTTCTAAAGAAGTATTTACTATTTCTTGTTCTATCGAATTTTCTTTATTTCTTCTTTTTTCTCTTCTACTTTTTTTTCTATGATTCCATTGTTGTTCTGAATTGTGAAATTCATTTTCATTTGGTTCCATAATTCACCTACTTACTTTCACCACTATATAAATACATCAATTTATCGTAGACACCTGGTTCAATCTTATTTAAAAGACTAATCGTAAGCTCTAACGATTTTTGATACTCTCCCTTTAAAAATAATTGTTCGGAGAGATTTAATTTATTACTTAATCCCTCATAACTACTACGGTACCGGTTACTATATACTAAAGCAGTTTCCGCAAAAGTAGCCATCCTGATAAGTTCTTTTGTTTTCGTATAGAGTTTTAAAACAAGATCTCTTGCCGTATCTACTCTCGTATTTAACACACTAATCGTAATTGGCTTTTTATCTAGCTCTCTTACAATCTCCCGAATCGCACTCATGGCTTCTTTTAATTCCACATAATAACTTTGTGGGATATAAGGAAGATTATATTTTCTCATCTGCAACTTAGAATCTTTTAAAATCACTTTAATTTCATCTAACTGTTGACGGGCACGAAGTTCATCGTCTCGCATACTACCAATGGCATCTAAAGAATTATCTAACTTATCCTCTATTTTGGCAAGGGAAAGAGTAAGTGTTTCTAATTCTTTTAAGAGTTTCGAATAAGCAAATGTCGTATTATTAGAAGTGTGATCTAAAAGTACTTGGTAATTCGCACTTACTTCTTTTAAATCCTCATACAATTTTTTTAAAACGTCAATGTCTTCCTCTGATAAATTATAGATGTTTTTAATATCATCTAACTGATCAAAAATGTTTTCTACAACAGAACTGATTTTGGAAAGTTTCGTGCGGAAAGTTGCATTCGTATCTTCATAGGTTGCTCTTGCAATTTTTTCTTTTTCAAAATCATTAAATAAAGAATCAAAATAATCTAGTAATACTTTTAATTCAAATAATCCTTCTTCTAGATTTAAATTCTTAACCCGAACAATGATATCGCCAATTTTTTTATTTGCTTCATCAATATTATATTCGACATTTAAATAATCAAGAGGATATCCTGCTTTTACCATCCGATTATAGACTTCTTCTACTTCATGAATTCGCTTTGGAAGAACACTATAAGCTAAAAGCACAATAGATGGAACCTCTTCAATAACGATTGACATATGTTTTAGTAAATCATTGATAATGCCAATAATTTCATTAACCTCGGTATATTCGTTATTGTCCATAATGGTTTCAAAGTCTTCAAACCTTTTTGAAATGACTTCAAACTGATTTTGGATTGCATCTGCCATTGGTCCATATTCATTTTTCGTACTTTGAAACTTTTGATGTAATTCCCGAAAACGAACTTTAAATTCCGTAATTACTTCCCTACTTCGTTCTTCACTAGAAGTAATCTCTTTAATTTCTCCTAATAAAAATTCGGAATTCGTTCTTACTTTATAAACTTCCATTTCAAGTTTTGCTAACTTACAAAGAGTATTCTTATAACTTTTTTGTGACAAAGAATATTCGGTATCTAAGATCATATCCGTCAGTTTAGGGATTTGGGTATCCTTAATATTTTGAAGACGGCTAGACCATTCTTTATACATGACTTCTAATTTTTCATTATTTAAAATAGCTTCTACCTTCGCTAATTCCGGAACAATTGGCGAAGAATCAATTTGGTTTTTTTCTATTTCCAATCTCTCTAAGATTTTTTTAATACGTTTGGTGCGATTGCTACGAAGAAAGTAAATAACACCAACAATTAAGAAGATGGTAACAATTACGATAGTTGCTATCACTAATGTTAAATTGTTCTCCATATCATCACCTATTATTAAGTATATCATATTTTTTCTATTTTTTCGATAAATTTCCTATATTTATAGAGTTTTGCTTTTATTTTTCCTAAAGGAACCCACTTTTTTCTTGACTTTCCTTAGAATCCATACTATAATTAAAACTGCGATGAAGAAAGCAGCGTGTTTTTTTAGTGATTAATGTGTCTATTACCTATAGGGGTTATTTGTAATCTAGCTGCAGGTGAATATATTTAAATAAGACACCCTAATTATGAGAGAAAACGGCTTCATTCATCATTAGAAAGGAGAATGAAGATGTCAAGATACACAGATTCTAGTTACCGTAAATCACGTCGTTTAGGATTTTCTATTCTTGAAACAGGAGAAGAATTAGGAAGAAAGCCTTATGCTCCAGGACAACACGGAAATAAACGTGGAAAGAAATTATCTGACTATGGTGTTCAATTACAAGAAAAACAAAAAGTTAGATTTATGTATGGACTAAATGAGAAACAATTCCACAAAACATTCCTTCTTGCTGGTAAGATGAAAGGTGTACATGGTGAGAACCTTCTTAAGTTATTAGAGAGTCGTCTAGATAACGTTTGCTATCGTATGGGACTTTCTACTACTAGAAAAGGCGCTAGACAATTAGTAAATCATGGCCACGTTACTGTAAACGGAAAGAATGTTAATATCCCATCTTACACTTGTAAGCCAGGTGATGTTATCGCTCTTAAAGAAAATTCTAAGGAATTAAAAGTAGTAAAAGCTTCTTTAGAAGCCTTAACAAGACGTGTAGATTTTGTAACTTTTGATGATAATAAAATGAGTGGTACTTATGTAAGATACCCTGAAAGAAGCGAACTTAACGCTGATATTAATGAATCATTAATCGTTGAATACTACAACAGATAAAAGGAATTTAAAATTCCTTTTTTTTGACCCATTTTAGCACTAAAAAAAGCTCTTTTAGAGCTTTATTCAAAAATTCCCATATAGTATTTCTTTTTTCCTTTACGAACAACGAGTACTTTTCCCTCAATGGCTAGATTTTCATCAATCATCATAGCCTCTTCTGTTACTTTTTCTCCATTGATAGAAATAGAACCAGCACTTAAGAATTCTCTAGCTTCTCTTCTGCTACTCGCAATGCCATTTTCCACTAACATATCGATTAATGTCATTGGTTTTAACTGAAAATTAGGAACATCTTTTAAGCCATCACGAATTTCTTCTAAAGATAATTCTTGGATATTACCACTAAAGAGAACTTCACTGATGTGAAGAGCTTTTTGATACTCTTCCTCACCATGTAAGAAAGTAATCACCTCATGAGCAAGGGCTTTTTGCGCTAATCGCTCCTCAGGATGTTCTTGATGTTTTCTTTCGATTTCTTCAATTTCTTCTTTCGTTAAAAAGGTCAATTTCTTTAAGTAGTCAATCACACATAAATCACTCGTATTAATAAGGTATTGATATAACTCATAACTGGAAGTTTTCTCTTTATCAAGCCATAGGGCATTGCCTTCTGTTTTTCCAAATTTTACCCCATTAGCATCTAAAACAAGAGGCATAGTCATTCCGAAAAGTTCCACATCTTTCATTTTTCTAGCTAATTCAATTCCGGTTGTTATGTTTCCCCATTGATCAGATCCCGCAACTTGAAGAGTAACTCCTTTATCCTCATAAAGATGAACAAAGTCCATTCCTTGTAATAAGGTATACGCAAATTCACAGAAGGTAATTCCTGAATCTAATCTTCTACTTATGATATCTTTATCCAACATATAATTGACATTAATATATTTTCCATAATCTCTTAAAAAATCTAGAATCGTAATATCCTTAGTCCAATCATAGTTATTGACAACTTCAAAGCCAAAGATTTTTTCGGCTTGTCTAGTTAATCCTTCGACATTTTTAAAAACTTCTTCCTTACTAATCATTTGCCGCTCTTGACTTGGCTTTGGATCTCCTATTAATCCCGTTGCTCCCCCAACAAGTAAAATAGGATGATGTCCATAACGCGCTAAACGAGTAGCAATTAAAAAGGAAGAAAAATGTCCAATGTGCATTGAATCTGCCGTAGGATCAGTTCCGATATAAAATGTTAATTTTTCTTCATTTAATTTTTTTTCTAGTTCTGGAGAACTAATATCTTTGATAAGTCCTCGCCATTTTAAATCTTCAAATAATGTCATATTATTTCTCCTCTTTTCCATTTTCTAAATGATGTTCGTGATGATGATTTATCCACTCTAAAGCACTACTGGTTCCTATTCTAGTTGCTCCTGCATCAATCATAGCTTCTGCTTCCTCAACATTCCGAATCCCACCACTTGCTTTAATCTCTAAAACCTCATTTTTATGATTCCGAATTAATTCGATATCTTCTACTTTTGCGCCTGATATACCAAAGCCGGTTGACGTCTTAATAAAATTGACAAATGTTTCATTACAAATTTCCGTCATTTTAACAATTTCTTCTTCCGTTAAATAACAAGTTTCAATAATCACTTTTAAAACATGACCATCAATCGAATCACGAATCTCTTCTATTTCTTCTTTTACGTAATCATAATCCTTATTTTTAAGAGCACTTAAATTAATAACCATATCAATTTCAGTAGCCCCTGCCTCTATAGCATTAATGGCCTCAAATGCCTTTGTTTCCGTCGTATTAGCCCCTAAAGGGAACCCCACAACTGTCCCTACTTCGACATTGCTTCCCTTTAAAAGTTCATGCGCAAGGGAAACATAATAAGGATGTACACACACGGAAGCAAAATGATATTTTTTTGCCTCATCACATAATTTTTCAATATCCCGCATAGTTGCTGTTGGCTTTAAATTGGTATGATCAATATAACTATTTAATTCCATAAATCCTCCTATTTTTTTATTTCTTTCCATAAAAAAATATTATGAGTATAGGAACGAGTTTTCCCGCGGTACCATCCTATTTCATAATATTTTATGCACTTTTATCTTAACGCGATTTACGATTTGACTCCCAATTGGTATTTCATTTTAAAGCCTTGTCTAGTTTTCATCCACCACTAGATCTCTTTTTTCCAACTTTAAAACTACTGATATTGTTCCTCGTCAATTAAAACTATCAACATTATATCATAACTATTAGGAAAGTCAACCATTTTAGTAGATAACGCCACCCCACTCAACAGCAGTAAATCCTTTTCTTTGGAAAGATTTTAATCGTTGTTGTTTTATCTTTTGATAAGAATCGACTTTCTTGATATGAATAGCCATACGAAGAAGAGAATCTGGTTTTGGATTAATTTCAATTGGACTATAAGCATTTCTCTCCTCTGTTAACTCGAAGTAGACAAGACTTTGTCCATTTTTCTCTAAAATTGGTAACCAATACATAATAAATTCATTTTTCTCATGATCATTTAATCCGATTAAGGAAAGTTTTTCCTCCAAGAAATCAATGGCGTTTTCAGAAGTTACATAGAACCCTTCTTTAAAATCAACATAATGATTTCCTTTCTCTTCCCAGTAAAGAGCATAGTAAGACTTTTGCTTTTGATCAAGTAACGTACCATTAGGTGTTGCTAAAACACTCCATTTATTTTGATACTTCGGATACGTAGTTGTTAGTCTCTCAGGATACCGGAATGTCACATTGACAAATGTTGGTAACGTTGGATAAAGGTATAAAACAGGTTTAGCATATCCTCCGATATAAGTAGGAATTCTACCTGATTCTTTGGTAGTTGGAATATAGTAGTATTCATACCCTAAATCATATTCTTTTAAGTCTTCTAAAGACATATCTGGGTTTTCTTTTTTGACTTCTTCTTTTGTTACCTTAGAGTCTTGAATGACAAGATAAACACCGTTTTTACCATGATCCTCATACCAACCAGATAACATCGTGTGAAAAACCATAGAATCCTCATCCCAATTGTCAATGAAGGTATGAACAAGATTTCCTTTGTAATCTAAAAGTTGCAACTTTTGTTGATTCATTACGACAACATAATCATCGATAACGATACCAATTGTATCTTGCTTTTCACTAGTATATTGTAATTTATTATTTCGATCATAAACTTTAAATACCCCATCACGAGTTGTTACAAAGTTTTTCTTATTGACAAAGAAAGAATCTAATTCTTCTCCTTGAAATAAAGATTTTCCATTTTGATCATAGATTTTAATATATTCTCCACTAGATAAAATAGCTTCATAAAGGGAATCTCCCTCTCTATAGAAAGAAACAATTTCTCCAGGAACTGTAAAGGCTAATTTTCCGGTTTTAACATCAAAGACATTGGTCTTTCCTTTGGAAGAAAAACAAGCATACCCTAACTC
The DNA here is from genome assembly GCA_947632115.1 of uncultured Bacilli bacterium. Classification (GTDB taxonomy): domain Bacteria; phylum Bacillota_I; class Bacilli_A; order RF39; family UBA660; genus UBA5578. Next base: position 6,568 of record CANROB010000006.1, on the reverse strand, counting down.
TTGAGCGAGATATACATTTTTATATGGCTCATCATAAAGGTATTCTCCTTCAATATTCGAAATTTTCTTTTTAGCGACTAAACTATAAATAAAATTATTTTTATTTTCCTGCCAATAAATTCCATATAAAGTCGTATTAGAAGCTAAAGCTTCATATTCCCCACTCATTACCGTAGGGCCAAATACTACTTGATTTTTTTGATAATCATAAACGGAAATTTTTCCCTCTTCTTCAATAATAGCGTAATTTAAGAAGGCATCATAGCCGGTACAAGATTCCCCTGCACACGTAATTTCTCCTACTTTGGTACTAGTACTATCTTTTTCTGCTTCAAATCCATAATACTCACTATTATCCTTTTTAATGTGATAAATCGTAAGTACCTTTCCTGTTACTTGCTTTTTTTCTTCTTCTCCATAAGAGAATTTTTCCTCTGATTGATCAACAGAACACTGAGACAAATACAAATTTCCACTTGGATAAAGAATATTTTGTTCACAAGTAATGGTATGAGAATCTAATTTAACATAAGAAGATAATTCTTCGTATGTAGGAAGAGTGGTATTACTAGAAACGTATCCATTAATTAGTTCCTGTAATTTCGTAACATAAGAATCAAAAATCTCTTGATTACTTTCTTCTACTACACCCTCAGGTTCCTCATCTGGTATCTCTTCTTTCTTATCAGGCTTGGAAAGAAGAAGAAATAAGACAACAACCACTGCCACAATGACCATAAAAATGGCAATAACAAGAAAAATAAATACTTTCTTTTTCTTTCCTGGATTTGGTTCTAAAGGGGCAGTATCCTCCTTATCTTCCTCTTTTCTTTCAAGTCGTTCTTCTTTTTCCTGTTCTTCCTTTTTTTGTTCTTCTTTTTCCATAGATTCTACTAACTTTTCTAAAGAGGCCTCCTCTTTTGAATAATCATCTGAAATTGGTTCGTTTTCCTTATTATCCATAGGCACAAACTCTTTCGTTTTTTCTAATTCTTTTTCTTCATCTAGCATCATATCACTACCTTACATCAAAAGTATATCATTATTAGCAAAAAAAAAGAAGACTATTTTTCTTCTTCTTGTTTAACAACTTCTTTTCCTTTGTATGTTCCACAACTTAAACATACTCTGTGTGGTCTAATATCTGCGCCACATTTTGGACATTTTGTTGTTCCATTTTCGCTAATCTTATAATGTGTTCTTCTTTTTCTTGTTCTAGTATTACTTATTTTTCTAAATGGTACAGCCATCCTATTCACCTCACGATCTTACAATAAATCTTTTAATTTGGATAGTTCCGAATTTTCTTCTTCCTCATCACCTGTTATAAGTCTCCAGCCATCGCCTTTTAACTCGACATCCTTTGCATCCTCACTTACAACACGCATGGGAATTTCCATTAATATATTTTCCCATATTATTGGTAAAATATCAAGACTATTTTGATAATTTGTTGTTTTTTCAGTGATTTCATCTAATAATTCTTCTAACGTTCCTTGAATCGAAATTGAAAAAGGATAATCTACCGGTTTTAAAGTGATAGCGCAAGGAATTACCATGGTACCACTTGCTACTAAATCTAGGTGTAGTTCATCCATCGAATCTAGAGTAATGGTTCCTTCTACATGAACATTATCAATCGAAGTAACTCCGGTATGTTCTAAGTCCTCCTTAGGAAAAGAATAATACTCATCCACCGTAGCATAGGAATCGATTCTATTTCGCAGTCTTGCTAAATCAATTATCATCTATATCACCCGACTAGAACATTATACAGAAAAAATCTTAAAAATGCAAGAAAATATGATATGATATAGCTGGTGATTAAATGAACGCTGTTGGAATAATCTGTGAATATAATCCCTTTCATAATGGGCATGTATACCACCTACAAAAAGTAAAAGAGCTTTTCCCCGAGGAACCTCTTATTTTAGTCGTGTCTGGAAATGTCACACAAAGAGGAGAACTAAGCCTTCTTTCTAAATGGGAAAAAGCGAGTTTAGCCATGCAATATGGAGTCGATTTAGTCGTTGAACTTCCCTATGTCTTTGCCAGTCAATCCGCAGATATCTTTGCAAAAGGTGCCTTGCAAATTCTAAATGATTTACAAGTATCTTATCTAGTATTTGGATCCGAATGCAATTCTATAGAAGATCTAACGACTTGTGCTAAAACCCAACTCTTTTCTAAAAAGTATCAAAAACGATTCAATAGTTACTTAGAAGAAGGGAATAATTATCCTTCTAGTCTTTCTAAAGCGTTAAAAGAGGAAACAGGAATAGAAATTACCAAACCGAATGATTTATTGGGGCTTTCTTATATTAGAGAAATTCTAGAAAACAACTACGATATCACCCCTATTACCATTTCTCGCACGAATGATTACCACAGTAATTTTCTAACAGGAACGATTAGTAGTGCTACCAGCATTCGAAAAGAATTAAAAGAAAAGAAAGATATTTCTTCCGCTATTCCTAAAGAGGTTCTACCTCTGTTACAAGATACTACTTCCTTAGAAGATTATTTTCCCTATATTCGTTATAAAATCTTAACGGAAGAAAATTTAGATAAATATGAAACCGTTGATAGTCGTATTCAAAATCGTTTAAAAGATAAAATTCTAGACGCGACTTCTTTAGAAGATTTTCTTCTTGCTGTGAAAACCAAATACTATACCTATAATCGTTTAATGCGGATGTGTAGCCATCTTTTATTTTCTTTTACAAAAGAAGAAAACTTGTTCTATCAAAGTCATAACTATATCCGCGTTTTAGGTTTTAATGAAAAAGGAAGAGAAGTATTAAAACAAGTCAAAAAAGGAATGACACTTCCCCTTCTTACTAGTTACTCCAATGATAAAGAAAATCTTCTTGCTCTAGAACTTAGAGTAGCCAAAGTCCTAAGTCTAAAAAAAGGAAATTGTTTTCTACAAGAAGAAATTAAAAATCACCCTATACAAAGAAAATAAAAAAGCGTGTCATCAGACACCCTTTTTTGATATAAAGGAAATCAAAGTCTTCTTCCTCCCCCACCATGGCTCGTCCCACTATGGCTACTATGGGTAGTACTTCCTCCTACTCTTCCACCAGAAGAACTACTGCTACTACTACCAATATATATAGAAGAAGTATGTGTATGGAGGAACTGATCTTGCTTACGGGTAAAATTAACAGAACCCTTTTCTAAATAACCATTCGCATCGAATGCTTTTTTTACCATTTTATTTTTGGCTACCAATATAGCAACAATGATAGTTGCGATAATAGAGGAAAAAAGAAGGAATCGAAACCATGGGAACTCACGGTCATAAGCTAATGATCCATCTGCTGTTAGATGGGTATGAGCATTACTAGGCGCAACTCCAAGAGAAGCATAGTAAAAAGAACTCGTAATAAAGGCATGAAACATCTGGTAATACCCTTTTGTTTTCACCTCAGCTACATCATCAATGATAGAATCAATTCTAGCATCATCATAAACACGAATGGCTTCTCCTGTTGTTAACATATAAACATCATTATATCCTTGAGTACGATCAATTAGAAATAAGACACCATCTTTATGTTCATGTATTCCAAAGCCATTTTCATCATAAAAATCGGCAGCATAGTTATAGGTATCTTGAGGATTTGTCTTTGTTGTTACTAAAACCATATCCATATCATAGATATCAATATAATTTTGTACTTCATCCCTTAATGCATTTTCCTCTTCTTCTGTTAGGATATCCGCATCATCATAGATTTTTAAAGAAGTATCTAAAGCTTTAAGATGAGAAATAGGAAGGAAAAAGATAGCTAGGAAAACAAGAGGAAATAGGAAAATTGTCTTTTTCATGCAAGTCCTCCTATCCACCAAATCAAACTAAAGATAAGAAAACTAAGTAAGACAATCCCTATCCACCAAAAAACGACTTTTTTCTTATCGATAGGAATATCTCCAATCATTTTTCCTGTTTGACCGTTCATAGCAAACAAATACATTTTGTCTTTATATTTGATATTTAACATCCATACAGGTAGTAAGACATAATCCTGCTTTAAAAGATTAATCGTGTGATTCGCATTCATGATAGAAACAGTATTATACCCATGAACACTTTCTCTAAGAGTACTGGTTGCTGTATTTCTAGCTCTTTCCTCTGCCACCTTTTGAGCAACAGGACCATCCACATCATACTTCTCTGCCAAAAAACCAGACAGATAAGAATGGGTAAATGTTTCTAAACCAGAGTAATCAAAAGGTTCAATAGAATTCATCATCTCATCATTAAAACGAGTCGATCCATCAGTAGGAATCTTATGAAAAACCATATTTCCATCTCGATAAACCCGATAAGTATCCGTTTTCGTATATTGATAATTTCCAGAGGTCCAAGTGGAAATTCTATTCGCATCCGCTGTAATAGAACCCTGAATAGAAAAATCATAAAGCCAAAAAGGAATATAAACCCCTTTTATATCATTAATGTTTTTCTTACTACTAAATTCTTTTGGCATAAAGGGTCTTCCTTTTCCAATCTTCTTAAATGCCTCCATGGCATCTTCTTTTGTCTTATGGAAAGGAATAACATAAGAAGGATTAAATTTTCCTACCAATTTATTTTTTAAAATCGCCGTACTTCTACAATATACGCAAAAAGTAGCCGATGTATTTTCATCCGCAACAATCTGAGCTCCACAGTTTGGACACATATAGATATCCATTCCCTCTTCATCTTTTTCTAAAGAATCCGCTTCTGTTTCTTTTGTTAAGACTTCTTTCTTTTTGATATCAATAGCGTCCAATTCTTCTCTAGTAAAAGAACTTCTACAATATTCACATACCCAGTTTTGTCCATGGGGATTAAATTTTAAAGTCGCATCACAATTGGGGCATTTATAATCTAGTGTTCCATCTGCCATACCATCATTCCTATTCTAAAACAATTATATCATAAACCCCTCTTCTAGAGTACAGAATTGAGAAAAAAATTATTTTTTCAACTTTTCATTTTCTACTATCTTGCTATAGAAACTATAGTGTTTTTGTTTGACATATAGTTATGGATATATTATAATACCTCTTAAAAGAGGAGATATGATGACAAGCATTAAGGATGATATCCTAACATTACCTAAAATTATGAACGGTACTCTTGATGGTGATTATCTTAGTATTTATTCAAGAAATACAGAAGATGTAAATCGAATAGTAAGTCATATTGATTTTAAAAACAAAGAAATTTATGCGGTTTTATCATCGTCAGATATTCTTTTTTATTTATATTTAAACGGCGCAAAAAGAGTAGATAGTTTTGACATTAATCCACTTACATATCGATATTATTATTTGAGAAAATGGCTATTAGAAAGTGGCTTTTTAGATGCAGAAGGTTTAGGGATTGAAGAGATTGCTTCTATTATTAAAAGTCACGGAAATGCCCGTGATATTTATGAAAGAGAAAGCAGTTTGTTCTGGCAATATTATTTAGATTTAAAACAAAAAGAAAAATTTTATGATGAAAGTTTTTTTTCGTTTTATAACGATGCCTTATTTGAAAATAGTAGTACAAAATTTTCTTTTCCTTATCGTGAAGAAGATATAAAAAAGTTATTGGATAAATTAAATTCTAGTAAACTCCATTTTGAAGTAGTAGATATTTCATCTAATTCCTATACTCCCTCAAAAAAGTATGATATAGTTTATTTATCTAATATATTAGATTTGAAAGCTACAAATAATATCAAAAACGTAAGAAACAATATGAATAACCTATTAAAAGATAATGGTATAGTAGTATGTACGAACATGATAAATCATCCGTACTTTGATTTCTTTCGTGAACAAATAAAAATTTTTTCTGAATGTTTCGAATATGAACCGTTAGATATAGAGTTAAGAGGAATTGCCAAAGCTCCTGTAAAATATTATAAATATACCAAAAAATAAAAAAAGAAGAAAGGGTGATTCGATGAAGATAGAAGAAATCCTTGCAGCAATGGAATCTATTCAATATGGATTTACAAATCAAGATAAAAAGATTTTTAAAGACGAAGATATGGTCCAAAACCACTACTGCTTACAAACCCCAGAAGAAATATTAGAAACGAAAGTAGGCGTATGTTGGGATCAAGTGGAATTAGAAAGATATTATTTTGATAAGGCAAAAATTCCTGCAAGAACCTTTTGTCTCATCGCTTATAACGACTCTTCCTGTCCTACTCATACTTTCTTAATTTATCAATACGATAATCACTATTTTTGGTTTGAACATTCTTGGAGCATTTTTCAAGGAATTCATGAGTATTCCTCTTTGATGGAGGCACTAAAAGATGTCAAAAAAAGATTTATTGCTGTTGAAATAGAAGCAAAAGGAATAGAAGGAAATGTCATTTTATACGAATATGATAATCCACCTAAACATGCCTCTGTTGAAGAATTTTATCATTATATTGAAAAAAATCCTAAAATAGAGATTCACTAAAAAAAGATATTTTTAAAAATATCTTTCAGACTGTTGACAAAAGAAATTTTGAAAACAGTCTTTTCTTATTAAAAAAAATTTAGTATAATTAAATTGCGAGAT
>CANROB010000005.1 GCA_947632115.1 uncultured Bacilli bacterium | reverse complement strand
CCTTCCATTGTATCTCGAAAAAAACAAATTATTCCATCGATTGTGGAAGTATATGAAAATAAATAAAAGGAAATAGAGCTAATAATTCTATTTCCTTTTTTCGAATATTATTTTATTTTTTTAGATTCATTAATAATTTTTAGTAAATCCATTAAATAATAAATATAATGTTTATCTAGATTAACGGTATCTAGCGTAATAATTAATTCTTTATTTCGCATACCAAATCGAAATTTACGAGTTAAAGAGCAAACTTTTAAGAATAATTCATCGCCATTGATATTATCCGTTAATTCGCGTGGAAGATGAACTTCAATAAAGTTTTTCGTCTGAATAATTTTTGTAATATTAAGTTTCTTAGCCTCAGTTTCAAATAATTCTTCTCGCATGTAGATTAAAACATCTTCCCTTAAGGTACCAAAACGATCTTCTAATTCTTGTTTTACTTTTAGGAAATCTTCTTCTGTATGAATTTCATTAATCATCTTATGAATTTCAATTTTAAGATCTTCTTCTTCAACATAATCATCCGTAATCGTTGTAGATACTTCCAAAAGTGGTTGATCAGTTCCTTCTTCTTCCTCAACAGTTTCTCCTTTTAGACGTTTTACTTCATCATTTAGCATACGAATAAAAAGTTCTACTCCGACGCTATCCACAAATCCCGCTTGTTCACTACCTAAAATATCTCCGGCACCACGAATCGAAAGATCACGCATCGCAATACTGAATCCACTACCTAATTCGGTAAATTCTTTAATAACACTTAGTCGCTTAGTTGCGACATCACTTAATATTTTTCCTTTATTGTACATGAGATAGCAATAAGCAATTTTGTTACTTCTACCTACTCTACCACGAATTTGATAAAGTTGAGATAACCCAAAACGGTCGGCATCAATAATAATTAATGTATTTACACTTGGAATATCAATACCCGTTTCAATAATAGTTGTACAAAGAAGAATATCATATTCTTTTTCCATAAAATGAAGCATGACATCTTCTAGGGTTTCTTTATCCATTTTACCATGAGCACAGACAATTCTAGCTTCTGGTACCAAAGATTGTATTTCTCTTGCTTTCGTATCCATATCTTCAATATTGTTATAAAGGATAAAAGCTTGACCATCACGCGCTAATTCCTTGTAGATAGCATCTTTTATAATTTGTTTATTCTCTTCTAATACATATGTCTGAATCGGATAACGATTTGTTGGGGGAGTTTCAATTAAAGAAAGACTTCTCACTCCCGTCATAGATAATTGAAGAGTACGTGGAATTGGTGTAGCAGAAAGGGTTAAAACATCAATATTATTTTTATATTGTTTAATTTTTTCTTTGTGTTTAACACCAAATCTTTGCTCCTCATCAATGATAAGAAGACCTAGATTTTTAAATTCAATATCATCACTTAATAAGCGATGGGTTCCAATTAATAAATCAATTTTCCCCTCTTTTAAACGTTCAATAATTTCCTTTTGCTTTTTTGGTGATACAAAACGATTCATCAGTTCAATTTCTAAAGGAAAGTTTTTAAAACGTTCGATAGCATTATGGTAGTGTTGATTTGAAAGAATCGTTGTTGGACATAAAAAGGCTACTTGTTTTCCAGATAAAATGGCTTTAAAAATAGCCCGAAAAGCAACTTCTGTTTTTCCATATCCAACATCTCCACAAAGAAGACGATCCATAGGATGATTGCTTTCCATATCCTTTTTTATTTCATCAATGACTCTAAGCTGATCTTGTGTTTCTTCATACACAAATTCTTTTTCAAATTCAACTTGTTCTTCCCCATCTTTTTGAAAAGCAAAACCTTCTGTACTCTCACGCAAAGCATATAGTTCTAATAGTTCTGAGGCAATATTTTCTAGTTTTTCTTTGACTCTTAATTTCGTCTTTTGCCATTCAACTCCCCCTAGTTTATTTAACCTAGGAGCAACACCAGAGGAAGAAGAATATTTACTAATTAATTCTAGTTTTTCAACGGGAATATAAAGTTTATCGCCACCTTTATATTCTAGCATTAAATAATCTTTTTGAAGACCATTCTTCGTAAGCGTTTTAATACCACAGTATCTTCCAATACCATGGACATTGTGGACAATATAATCTCCAATTTCTAATTTATTAATATCCCGAACTTTACTACCAATTTTAAAGTTTGTTTTATAGGCAGTTATTTCTTCTTTTTTATTAAATATTTCTTTTTCACTAATTACTACATAATTATGGAAGATATATCCTTCTGATATCTTAGATAAAACAACATTAATCTTATCCGGAAATAACTCTTGAAAAGAAGTTAAAACAAGAAATGGATTTTCTAAATAATCTAATAATTTATTAGCTAAATAACGATTATTAATAGCAATAATTACTAGATAGCCATCTTTTAGATATTGATTAAGTCGTTTATTAATATCACTTTGTTTTCCTTGAAAATTATCAATAGTATAAGCTTGATAATTTTTCTTTTTGTGAATAGTAGAAAGGTCGTTATCAAAATTCAAAAAATAAAGGACATCTTTAGGAATCGTAAAAGGAAACATATATTCTAAAGAGGCAGGTTCATCATTATTTTTTCGATATTCTTCGATCTCCTCAAATAAAAGATTCACACTAGCTTCGATATTTTGATAATCATTAAAAACAACAAGTGGTTTTTCAACATAATCATAAAGATGAGTGGGTGTTACATAGTTTATTAAGTTTTTTTGTTTTTCTAAAGCATCGACCGATTTTCCTGTTAAAAATTCGGTATTAGGAGAAATAGAAACTTCTTTTAATGGCGCAACCGTAAGTTGCGTCTCAACATTAAATTCGCGAATGCTTTCAATGGTATCTCCCCAAAATTCGATACGAATTGGATTTTCTTTCGCAATAGGAAAAATATCTAAAACATATCCCCGAACAGCAACTTCTCCTGTTTTATTAACAACCGTTTCTCTTGTATATCCAATCGTATAAAGTTTTTCAACTAATTTAGAAATTTCTATTTCTTCATTTACTTTTAAAGAGATATAACTATCTAAATAAATCTTTTTAGGAGGTAAAAACCGAAGGTATCCCATTAAATTAGTTACAATAATACATTTTTCTTCGGCTACTTTTTTTAAAGTTTCTAACCTAGTTATTTTAAGTTCTGGTGAAATGGCCAAGGCCTCACTCGTTAAAAAGTCATCCATCGGGAAAAAGTATACAGAATTCGTATAGTTTAGAAATTTTTGAAAATACGTATTAGCTTCATATAAAGAAGCGCAGACAAAAACAATAGAGTTTTCACAATTCTCTAATCTTTTTGTTATATACTGAACTTTCAATTCAGGAGTTAAACCAGATATTCCTTCTTCATCAAAAGAAAGATCGGTATCCTTAAAAACGGAAAAGAAATTTTTCATAGTTTCTCCTTCCTACACGGAAAAAATGATAAATAAACTATTTACCATTATATTTATTCATTAAATTCGTGAATGTTAATTGATTATAATCTTTAAAAATATTTACTACTTGATCTAACGTTTTATCTAAAATCTCTTTTTCCTCTTTTGAAAAATGACCTAATACATAATCTTTTGTATCCATTTTTAAATCATTAGAAATGCCAAATTTAATACGATTATATTCATTCGTTCCTAGATGCATTTCAATATTTTTAATTCCGTTATGTCCCCCGCTACTTCCTTTAGAACGCAGGCGAATATTTCCTAATGGAGTATCTAAATCATCATAAAGAATTAAAATATCTGATAAATCTATCTTAAAAAAATGAACAAAATCAGCAACCACTTCTCCCGATAAATTCATATATTTTTGTGGCTTTAATAATAAATATTTTTCTCCTTCATAGACTACTTCCCCATAAAGGCCTTGAAATTTTTCTTTTGTAAAAGAAACTCCTAAAAAAGAAGCAATCCTATCTAGGGCCATAAAGCCAACATTATGTCTTGTATTTTCATATTCTTTTCCGGGATTTCCTAAGCCAACTATCAATTTCATGAGTGTTCTTCCCCCTTCAAGTATTCCTCATAAACTTCACTTTTTTTTCTATCCCGTTCTTTTGCTACTTGTTTTATCGCATCCATTTTAGAAAGGCCATCACTAATATAAAGATTCACATGTTCCACGATAGACAAACCAGAAAAATCTTTTGTCTCTTTATTTCCCTCTACTACGATGACGATTTCCCCTTTCATTTCAGGGGTTAATGGTAAAATATTACTAATATTTCCCCGATAGATTTCCTCATATTTTTTGGTTATTTCCCGGGAAATACTGATTTTTCTATTTCCCAAAACCTGCAATAGGGAGTTTAGTGTATCTTCAATTCTATGAGGTGCTTCATAAAAAATCATCGTTGCCCGTTCATTTTTTAGATTTTCTAATTCTTGTTCTCTTTTTGATTTTTTACTATTTAAAAAGCCATAGAATAAAAATGGCATTGGCGCAAGACCAGAAGTAATTAAAGCTGGAATTAAAGCAGTAGCACCAGGTAGAGAAACAACATTATATCCTGCATCTATTACATATCTAGCAAGCTCGTATCCTGGGTCACTAATAACGGGAGTTCCCCGATCACTTACAAGCCCAACCATCTTTCCATCTTTTAAGTATTCTAGTACTTTCTCATGATTATTTATCTCATTATATTCATGATTAGCAATTAACTTTTTTTTCATTCCTAAATAATTTAAAAGAAGGCCTGTTTCTCTCGTATCTTCACAAAATAAAACATCTACCATCTCTAATATTTTTACCGTTCGATAAGTAAGATCATCCATATTGCCAATAGGTGTTGGAATTAAATAAAGAGTAGGACTATTATCATAACTTTTTTGAGACATAAAATCACCTCAATTATTTTCAAAATATTTTTTTACTTCTTCTGTATACGTTCCATCTTCTTGATGAGTATATAAAGGCGGTAAAACCTTTAAACCAGGTCGACCTTGTTTTCTTCCTTCAATTAACAAAATATTTGCTTCTTCCCCGGGATGAGGATAAACAAATTCTATTCTTTTAGGTTCTATTTGATATTTTCTCATCAGATAAAGAACATCTAAAAGTCTTTCTGGACGATGGACTAAACCAAATACACCATTCGTACTTAATAACTTACTACTAATAGAGATTACCTGTTCTAAATTTAAAAATACTTCATGACGGGCAATTGTCTTATAATCACTTTCATTTACCAAAGAAGATTCTTGATATTTAAAATAAGGAGGATTACAAGTAATGACATCAAAAGAGCCCTCTTCTAATGTTTTAGCGACTTCCTTAATATCTCCTTCGATAATGGTTATTTGATGCTCTAAATGATTTAAAGCAACCGATTCTTTTGCTAAAGAAGCTACCTCTTTTTGAATTTCTACTCCTAGAATAGGACAATCTACTTTTGTTGATAAAATCAAAGGAATAGGGGCATTTCCTGTCCCTATATCTAATATTTTTTTCGTTTTTCTTGGCAAAGTAATAAAGTTTGGAAGAAGAATAGAATCCAAAGAAAAAAGAAACATACTTTTATCCTGATAAATGTAGAGATTTTTATACCCTAATAAATAATTTTTAACTTTCATCTTTCTCTTTCTCTAAATCAATCATACCAACATCAGGAATAAAAACACGATAAGTTCCTCTTAAAATATCTACACTAACCACTTTTCCCTCGCCTTGGTCAGTCATTACTTTTTTTCCTACTTTAGGAAGTCCTTTACGAAGTTCTTGATAATTTTCATCTTCATATTTTAAACAGCAAAGAAGTCTTCCACAGGCACCATTTATTTTACTAGGATTTAAAGCAATATTTTGATTTTTAGCCATATTAATGGAAACAGAATCAAAGTCAGATAAAAATTTAGCGCAGCAAAGAGGTCTACCACAAGAGCCATATCCGCCAACTTCCTTAGCTTTATCACGAACACCAACTTGATGAAGTTCAATTCTTGTCTTATAGACATTCGCTAAATCTTTCGCTAGCGATCTAAAATCTACTCTTTCATCAGCCATAAAGCGAAAATAAAGTTGAGATCTGTCTAACGTGAAACTAGCATCAATCACATACATATTTAATTTATATTTATCGATTAAATCACGACACTTTTTTAAAGCTTTTTTCTCATCTTCCAAATTTTTTTCGTATTTCTTTTTATCTTCTTTGGTAGCAACGCGAACGATATTACTTAAAGCAGATTTTAAGTTTCGATCTTCTATCTCATAAGGATCTGTTACTACAAAACCGTATTGATATCCACGTTCTGTTTCTACTACAACCTCATCCCCAGGATGAAGCTCTAAGGCATTTGGCGAAAAATGATAAACTTTCCCATTCTTTTTAAAATTTATACCTACTACTTGTATCATTTTTCCACCTCCATAAAATCAATTACTAGCTTGTCCATTAGCATCGTAGCATTGACATTAAACTTAATTTTTTCACTCAAATCTAGTAGAATTTCTAATTTTTTAGATAAGGATAAAACCGTATTTTTAGAAGTAATGATAGTTATATTTGGCTCTTCCTCTTTAAAAAATTCTATTTTCTTGTTTAAAGAAAAATTTAAAACATCTTTATAATACAATATAAACCATTGAAAGGCAAGAAACAATAAATTTTTATCATTGAATGTTTCTAAAAATGGCTTATTTTTGTATATAATCGTCTGATAACCGTTTTTTTCAAAATAATTGATATAATCTACCATAAGAGTAATTTTCTCGTCTGTATCCTCGTTATTTAAGAAATTTTGAATTTCTCCTTGTTCATGAAAGGAATAATAAGCTAATTTCTCTTTTAAGGAAAGAGTTTCTTTTTGCGTGAAAGCCTCTTTTTTCAAAGACAAAATTTGACAACGGGAAACAATGGTATTCATCACTTGATAAGCATTATCAACAAGAAGAATCGCTGTAATTCCTGGTACTGGTTCTTCGATAAATTTTAAAATAGAATTGGCTGATGAGGTATTTAACTTATCCGCACCATCAATAATATAAATTTTTTGATTACCAACAAGGGCTTTCCGATTAAATTCTTGCTGCAACTCTTCTAATTGTTCTTTTTTTATCCATTGACCATCTGGATGAATAATTTTAAGTTCTAGAAAATTGCCATCATCAATGGTTTCACATTGATGACACTCCCCACACTTTTCTCGATTAGAATAGTGATTTGGACATAGCAAAAATTTTGCAAAAGCCATTGCAAAATCAAATCCTTTTGAATATCCATTTAGTTCTAAAAGATAAGCATGCGTTACTGTATCCTTTAAAATAGCATTTAAAATGGTCCTATAGACAATTGGTTGATCTATAGCATACTCATCTAGCATACATCCTCCTAATAAACATAAATCAAAATTACAATCAAGGAAATAAGTGCCGGTACGCCTAAAAAAGTTACTAATAAAACGGTAATAATATTAATAGGAATCATTAAATTTAAAGGTTGTACCAAAAAATTATATCCATAAAGTAAAAAAGAACTAAAGATTAGTTTTTTTCCGCAAGTAATTAATTTTTTCATTCTTTCACCTAATAAAATGTATGAAAAGAAGAAAAATTAAGAACTAATCATCTGTAGATACTTTCTTACGATTTTCTAAAGCTAATTCTAGGGTTAGAGAATCTACATAATCCATATCTGCTCCTAGAGGAACACCATGAGCAATTTTAGAAACAAGAACGTTTGTTTTAGATAGTAATTTAGAAATATAAAGAGAGGTTGTCTCCCCTTCTACACTTGGTTTTAAAGCGAGAATAACTTCTTCTATTTTTTCTTTTTTAATTCTATCTATCAATTGTGGAATATGAATATCCTCTGGGTTTACCCCTTCTAGAGGAGAAATCAATCCATCAATTACATGATAATATCCATGAAAAGTACCTAACTTTTCAAATAATACGATATTTTTAGGGTTTTCTACTACACATAATATTTTTTTATCGCGACTATCATCTTTACAAATTTCGCATAAGTCTCCTTCTGCTAAATTGTTACAGCGAGAACATTTTTTTACTTTCGTTTTCGTGTCTTTTAAGGACTTAGCGAATATTTGAATAGTTTCTTCATCAAAATTCAAAATAGAAAGAGCAAGTCTTTCAGCTGTTTTTTCACCAATACCAGGTAAATGATTAAAACATTCAATTAAATTTTGAATGGTCGTTGGGTATTTCATTAGAATAGTCCTGGAAGTCCTTTTGTGTATACACCCATTTTTTCTTCTGTAACTTTATCTACTTGCTTCATCGCATCATTAATAGCAATCATCATCATATCTTGTAACATTTCAATTTCTTCTTTATCCATAGATTCAGAATCAATTTCAATAGATAAAACTTGCTTTTTACCATTCATTTTTACTGTTACAATAGAAGATTTTCCAACAAACTCCATTTCTTCAATTTGTTTTTGGGTATTCATCATATCTTTTTGCAATTTTTGTGCTTGCTTCATCATAGCTTGCATATTCATATTTATTCCTTCTTTCTAGTTATCTTCATATTCAATAAAATTTTCAAATAATTCATCAATTACATTTTTTTTCTTTTCTAATCCATCATTAGATTCAAAGATTTTTTCAACATCTATTGTCTCTTCTTGATAAGAATAATTGTTTTTATTTTTATTATATTCTGTTTTAATCGTATTCCACTCTTCTTCATCAACTGCAATCAAGCGATAATGCTCTTGAAATTTTTCAAAAAATACTTTTTCTAATTCTAATAATTCTAAATTAAATGCTTCTGCTAATAAATTAGTTTTATAAACAAAAATCATATTTTTATCGCTGATGACTTTTAATTCTCCATCAAATAATAAGGAAATTAATTTACTATAATCTGGATTCATTAGCAATTCTTTTAGATCTTCTAATTTTTCTTTGAATGCATTTCTATTTTTCTGTGAAACAGAGACTAAAGAATTATGAATTCGAATTTTCTTTAATGTTTCTAATTGTTCAAGAGATTCTTTCGATAAAGTAGAAGAAAAATCAATTTTTGGTGCAGAAGAAGTTTTTGTTTCTTTCGGGCTTTCTATTACCACTTCTTTTACCTTTTCTTGTTCTTTAGTTGTGTTTTTCTTGTTTTCTTCTGTCGTTTGTTTAACAGGAGTTTGTATAGAGTCTGGTATTTCTTCTTGCTTTTCCGTAACCATTTTAATTAGTTCGATTTCCAATAATATCTTATTATTACTAGAGTTTTTCATATTTCCTACCAGTTCTGATAGGGAGTGAATATAATGATATATTTGTGTATTGTTTACAATATCTTTGACATTTTCATAATATTCTATTGACTCTTCAAAAAAATTAGGAACATTTCTATATAGAATAATATTTTTTAATTCTTCAATCATTTCCTGTGTGATTTTAACAATGTTTTTTCCTTGCTCTTCATATTGTTCTATTTTTTCTAAGATAGTAACCATATTTTTTTCAAAAACAGATTTTAAAAGGAGTTGAATTTCTTCTCGATCAACCGTTCCATTAATATCATGAATATCTTTTAAAGTAATTTCTTCTCCAGAATAAGATACGGCTTGATCTAACATACCAATAGAATCACGAAGTCCGCCATCTGATAAGACAGCAATTTCATTTAATGCATCTTCTGTTATTTTAATTTTTTCAATTTCAGTAATATGTTTTAAACGGTCAACGATTTGTTTCGTACTGATTTTTTTAAAATCAAAACGTTGGCATCGTGAAAGAATTGTTCTTGGTATTTTATGTGGCTCGGTCGTGGCAAAAATAAATATAATGTGGCTTGGTGGCTCCTCTAGTGTTTTAAGTAAAGCATTAAAGGCTTGATTGGTAAGCATATGCACTTCATCAATAATGTAAATTTTATATTTGCTATTAGAAGGCACAAGACCTATTTTATTACGAATTTCTCTAATTTCATCTACACCATTATTAGAAGCAGCATCAATTTCAATAACATCAATATTTTGATTATTATTAATTTGTGAACAAGAAATACATTGTTCACAAGGTTTTAAACCATCTAAATGTTCGCAATTTAAAATTTTAGCATAAATTTTAGCAATACTTGTCTTTCCCGTTCCACGAGGGCCCGTAAAAAGATAAGCATGACTTACTTTATCATATTTGATAGCATTGGTGAGCGTTTTAATAATAACTTCTTGTCCCACTACATCATCAAAGTTTTTTGGTCTATATTTTCGATATAATGCTTGGTACATTCTTCACCTTCTCTACTAACTTTATTATACACTGTTTGCATTAGAATTTAAAGGTGATTTTCTTTTTTTTTGGAAGAAAGACTGGAGCAATTTTAAGCATTCTTCATTTTCTTCTTTTTCTACTTTTACAATATGATTATTCTTAGAATTATTTAATATTTGATCAATACTTTCAACATATCCAAATTTAGAATTAGAAGCTGCATAAACAAGATGTCCTAAACGACACTGTATCATTGCTCCTGCACACATTAGGCAAGGTTCTAGTGTCACATACATCGTACATTCATTAAGTCGCCAATCTCCTATTTTTTTACAGGCTTTCTCAATTGCTAGTATTTCTGCATGAGCAATTGCATTTTTACTATGTTCCTTTAAATTATGAGCTTTAGCAATAATTTTATCTTGATAAACAATAACAGCACCTACCGGAACTTCATCTAATTGTAAAGATTTTTGAGCTTCTTTTAAAGCCATTTGCATATATTTATTCATATAATCTCCTGCTTGTTTCACGTGAAACAAAAAAAGCACACACACTCAGAGGCTCTTAAGGATGCTACCTTCCGGTCCTGACCTGGTTCGAGTGTGGGTGTTGTGCTACTACATAATATAGCTTATTTTATAAAAAAATGCAACTAGTTTATCCGTTTCACGTGAAACAAAAGAAAAGAAAGTGATTATTCTTCACTTTCTTCCTTTGTAGATTCTACTGCTTCATTAGAAGTTTCAGAAGATTCCTCTTCAACAGATTCTTCTTTTGCTAAAAGGGTAACAGTACTTACCTTTTGATTATCTTTTAAGTTAATTAGTTTTACTCCTTGAGCAACTCTTCCTGTTGAACTAATTTGTTCAATTGGTAATCGAATGATAATACCGCTATCTGTCATAATCATTAAATCTTCATCACCATGAACAAGTTTAAAATCAACAATATTTCCATTTTTCTCTGTAACATTAAGTGCTTTTACACCTTTGCTACCTCTATGAGTCATACGATATTCATCAATTTTAGTTTGTTTTCCATAACCATTTTCAGTAACTACTAGTACAGATTCATTATCTATAGCTACTTCAATACCTACAGCAACGCCATCGCCTACTTCAATTCCTCGTACTCCAGAAGCAGTTCTACCCATAATTCTAACTTCAGATTCTTTAAAGCGAATCATACGACCATTAGAACTTGCAATTAAAATCTCATTTTCACCATTAGTTTTCTTAACATCCAACAATTCATCGTCATCTTTTAGAGAAATGGCAATCTTTCCACTGTTACGAATATTATCAAATTCACTAATATTGGTTCTCTTAATTAATCCATTTCGAGTACAGAAGACTAGGTATTTATTTTCATCATCTACTTCTATCTTCAATAGGGATTTTACAACTTCTTCTTTTTCTAGTTGAAGAAGATTAACGATAGGAAGTCCTTTAGATTGTCTATTAAATAATGGTACTTCATACCCTTTCATACGATATACTCTTCCTTTATTGGTAAAGAATAATAAGTAATCATGAGTTGTTAGAGACACTAATTTTTCAACAAAATCTTCCTCATTAGTAGTCATACCTTTGATACCTACGCCACCTCTATTTTGTGTCTTGTAAGTATCACTAGTAATTCTCTTGATATATCCTTTATTTGTTAAAGTAACAATAATATCTTCTACTGGAATTAAAGATTCATCATCAATATAATCAATAGCTGTCATATCAATAGAAGTTCTTCTTTCATCAGAATATTTATTTTTAATTTCAAGCATTTCATTTTTAATAATATCAAGTACTTTTTGTTCACTTGCTAAAATACTCTTTAATTCTTCAATTAATTGAAGTAAAGAAGTAAGTTCATCCTCAATCTTAGCTCGTTCTAGGCCAGTTAATCTCTTTAAACGTAACTCTAAAATACTATTTGCTTGAATTTCTGTTAAACCAAAGCGATTCATTAAGGCATCTCGAGCCACTTCATCTGTTTCAGATTCTCTAATAATCTTAATAACTTCATCAATATTATCAAGAGCAATCTTATATCCCTCTAAAATATGTACACGTGCTTCTGATTTCTTTAAATCAAAGCGAGTTCTTCTAATAATAACCTCTTTTTGATGATCAATATATTTAGAAATAACTGCTTTTAATGGTAATGTCTTAGGCGTTAATCCATCTAGCATCAAGAAAATAATTCCATAATTTACTTGGAAAGCAGTATGCTTGTATAAATTGTTTAAAACAACTTGTGGATTAGCATCTTTTCTAAGCGTAATTGTTATCTTTACGCCATCTTTTAAATCAGTGTGGTAATCCGCAATACCATCAATAACTTTATTATGAACAAGTTCCGCTACTTTATTCTTTAATTCCATGGTATTAATGCCATATGGTACTTCCGTTACAACAATACAATTGTGTCCATTAATTTCTTCAATAGAAGCTCTACTACGAATCGTAATAGTTCCCCTACCGGTTTCATAAGCTTGTTTAATTCCAGAATTTCCAAGAATAATACCACCTGTTGGAAAATCTGGACCTTTAATATGCTTCATTAAACCTGCTGTATCGATATCAGGGTTATCAATATAAGCAATACAACCATCAATAACTTCTCCTAAATTATGAGGAGGAATATTGGTTGCCATACCTACAGCAATACCCATTGTACCATTTACCAAAATATTTGGAAATCTAGATGGTAATACTCTTGGTTCTTTCACGGTTTCATCAAAGTTTGGATCAAAATCTACGGTTTCTTTATTGATATCTCTTAATAATTCAAGAGATATTTTAGAAAGACGAGATTCGGTATAACGCATAGCTGCTGCGCCATCACCTTCGATATTACCGAAGTTTCCATGGCCATCAATTAATAAATACCGTTGGTTAAAATCTTGAGCCATACGAACCATGGCTTCATAAATAGAAGAATCCCCATGTGGGTGGTAATGACCCATAACATATCCTACAGTAGTTGCTGATTTTCTATGAGGTTTATCAGGTGTATATCCTGATTCATACATAGACCATAAAATTCTTCTGTGAACTGGCTTTAAACCATCCCTTAAATCTGGTAAAGCACGAGAAGCAATAACACTCATAGAATATTCCAAAAAGGAAGTTTCTACCTCATTCACAATATTATTTTCAGCTAGACGATCTCTTTCATGAAAATAACCATTAAAGTGAGAATCTTCTACTAAAGCACTAAGGTCTTCTGTAGAATTTATTTCTTCTTTCTCTTCCCCTTCTAATTCTTCTAATTCTTCTTTTTCATTTTCTTCCATGCTTCACCTCCTAAATATCTAGATTCTGTACATAACCAGCATTTTCTTCAATAAATTTTCTTCTTGGCTCTACTTCATCACCCATTAATTTGGCGAATACAGCATCAGCAGCCATACAATCATCTACCGTTATTTTTCTTAAAGTACGTTTTTCAATATCCATGGTTGTTTCATTTAATTCATCGGCATCCATCTCTCCTAATCCTTTCATTCGAGCAATTTCAGCACGCGAACGTACGTTCTCAGGAAGACTCATCAAATATTTTTCTTTTTCTTCCTCATTAAGTACATATTTTCTAGTTTTTCCATGCATAATACGGAATAATGGTGGTTGAGCAGCATAAACATGTCCTTCCTCTACAATAGGTCTAAAAAACCGATAAAATAACGTAAGTAGAAGAACACGGATATGGGAACCATCGACATCGGCATCGGTCATGATAATGATTTTATCATACCGTAATTTAGAAAGATTGAATTCTTCCCCTATTCCCGTACCAAAAGCGGTAATAATCGTTCTAATTTCCTCGTTTCCAAGGGCTCTATCAAGACGATTCTTTTCTACATTCAAAATCTTTCCTCTTAAAGGAAGAATAGCTTGCGTCATAGAGTCTCTTCCCTTTTTAGCAGAACCACCAGCTGAATCTCCCTCGACAATAAAGATTTCAGATACTTTAGGGTCTTTACTCTTGCAATCAGATAATTTACCAAAGAAATTAGTCATTGCAAGATCACTTTTACGAGTGATTTCTCTTGCTTTTTTAGCAGCATTACGCGCTCTACAGGCAAGCATTGATTTTTCTACAATAGCCCTTGCTTCATCTGGATTTTCTAATAAGAATTTTTCAAATCCTTCAGAGAAGACGTTATCAGCTAATTTTCTTACTTCCGAGTTTCCTAAACGACCTTTTGTTTGTCCTTCAAATTGAGGATTAGGATGTTTACAAGAAACAATCATCGTAAGTCCTTCTTTAACATCATCGCCTGTTAATGATTCATCTTTTTCCTTTAAAATACCGGCTTTTCTAGCATAGTTATTAATAACTCTAGTAAGAGCTCTTCGAACTCCCTCTTCATGTGTTCCTCCATCATGAGTATTAATATTATTTACAAAGGAATAAATGTTATCATTATAGCCTGTATTATATTGCATGGCTACTTCAAAGAAAACATTATCTTCTTCGCCTTGTAAGTGGATAACATCTTCATGAATTGGTGTTTTTCCTTGATTAATGAATTTGACATATTCAGAGATTCCACCCTCATATATGAAGGTTTCTCCTGTCGTATCTTCATCGTCTCTATCATCACGAATCGTAATTTTTAAACCTCTATTTAAGAAAGCAAGTTCACGAATACGAACCATTAAGGTATTATAATCAAAAATATCCGTATCAAAAATTTCTGGATCTGGCTTAAAAGTTACTACTGTACCAGTTCGATTATTATCACACTCTCCTATTACACGAAGAGGAGCTACTGTATGTCCCCCATTTTCAAAACGAATAAAGTGAATCTTTCCATCTTTATATACTTTTACTTCTAGCCATTTAGATAAAGCATTTACAACAGAAGCACCTACTCCATGGAGTCCACCAGATACTTTATATCCTCCACCACCAAATTTACCACCAGCATGTAATACCGTATAAACTGTTTCTACTGTTGATATTTTCGTTTTTGGGTGAATATCAACTGGAACACCACGACCATCATCTTTTACCGTTACAGAGTTATCTTTATTAATAATAACCTCTATATTATTGCAGTAACCTGCTAAAGATTCATCTATAGCGTTATCAACGATTTCCCAAACAAGATGATGTAATCCTTTTACATCTGTTGTTCCAATATACATACCAGGTCTTTTTCTTACCGCTTCTAGTCCTTCTAAGACTTGAATATCCGAAGCATCATAATGTTCATTCATTTTCTTTCACCTCTTTGATTTTGATTAACTTTCCGCTTTCTATCTTAAATAACTTTGATTTTTTAATTAGTTTTGGATCTAAATTTGTTAACTCTGTTGTGGTAATAATGGTTTGAATATCCTTACTGATATACTTCATCAAATTATTTTTCTTATCATCAGAAAGTTCACTAAAAACATCATCTAACAATAAAATAGGAGTTGTATCTTTATATTTTTTAAAAATGGGTATTTCGGCTAATTTTAAAGCTAAAACAGCGATTCTTTGTTGTCCCTGAGAGCCATACGATTTTAAATTTTTTTCATGAACTAAAAATTCTAAATCATCTTTATGGGGACCTAATGTTGTCATCGATAATTTTTGATCGTATTCCAATTTCTCATCAAATTGATGTTTTAATTTTTCTTTTAAATCTGGATCTTTAATATCTTTTATTTCTACATTAGGAACATATTGGACATGAAAACCATCTAATCCCATAATATCTTGATAAATAGATTCACAATAAGTATTTATTTTTTCAATATACTTATATCTCATCTGATAAATAATAATAGCTTTATCAATAAGGTAAGAAGTGACGATATCAAAATAATTTTTATCCACATTCTTTCCTTTTGACATTTTTTTTAAATAATCATTTCGAATTTTTAAAAGTTTATGATAATCATTAAAAACTACATAATAACTATTATAAAGTTGAGATAATTCCACATTCAAGTATTTTCTTCGAATTTGTGGGGATCCCTTTAAGATTTCTAAATCATCGGGATAAAAAATGATTATATTCATTTGAGAGATATAATCACTTACCTTTTTGATAGATTTATCATCTATTTTAAAATATTTATTATGATTATCAATTGTTATCTCCAGTTTGTTATCAATAACTCCCCTATTAATGATTCCTTGAATAGAAAGAGCTTCTTTTTCTTTTTGAATTAAATGATTATCAATAAAAGAACGATGAGACTTTGTAAGTCCTAAAACATAAATACTTTCTAATAAATTGGTCTTGCCTTGGGCATTATCTCCATAGATAATATTAATTCCCTTATAAAAACGGGCCGATAATTTTTCATAATTGCGAAAATTTCGTAGTTCAATTTTTTTTAAAATCATGCGAATACCTCTTTTTTTGCATTTAATGGCTCATTTTGAAAAAAATACCCTCAACCCATACTCCTATACACATAAGATATTATACCATAAATTATGTCCATAAAAAAGAAAAAATAGACTTTTTGTCTATTTTTTTGCAAATTTTCTATCATATAATTTCATCTTCAACATACTAGCACGGTAATATTGATTATCAATGGAATAAAAAGACGCTGGAACATCGATTTTCTTCTCATTTTCAAAACAAATCGTCGTACCATAATAATTCTTTTCATAATTTTTAATCTTATTTAAATTTATCCAGATATTTTCTGCATTACGATTCGAATTGGTTGGAAAAAAAATCATATTTCTACTCTCTTCGATAACAATAGGAAATTTAGATTTTATCCCTGTTAGATATTTTGTACCCTCACATCTTCCCCGATAACTGCTACCATAAAATTTACAATTGTAGTCAATAATTTTATGCACATTCTTGTGGACAACATATTCTGCTTCCTCTTCATAAATTTTAGAACATTCTGGGCTGATAGGAATAATAGCTAACGTAGAAGAATTAATTTCATATTCTTCTTGCACTGCACACCTCCCCCTAATTCAAAAAATGAATAATTCTCTTATATAGCTTGTCCTAGTCGAATTTTGATGAATTTTGTCGGAGCGGTATAAAAAAAAGACATATTTTGATCAATATGTCCGAATTGGTAATATTAACTGAAGCAAATTATCAGTTTCTCCATCTGTAATGATGATAGGTTTAATTTCTCCATTATATTTTATTTCAATTTCTTCACTATCAAATACTTTAATCGCATCCATCATATATTTAGAACTAAAAGCAATTTTTACATTCTCTTCAATTTTGTCTTTCAATTCTACTTTTTCTTCTACATTTCCAATTTCTGGAATATTAGAAGAAATAAGTAAATAATCCCCTTTACTCTCTAATTTAATGATATTTTTTTCTTCTTCATTCGTAAGAAGAGACGCTCTATCAATAGAATTAAAGAAATTATTTAAATTAACCTTGATACAAGTTAAAAATTCTTCAGGAATTAATTTATTGGTATCTGGATAACTACCATTAATTAATCGAGACATAATAATAAGAGAACCAAAATAAAAAATGATTTTATTGTTGAAAATATGAAGTTCTAGAGTATCCTCGTCATTGTTTAAAAGACGAATTACTTCTAATAAATTCTTAGCAGGAACAATTATATTAATTTCTTGATCTACTTTCTTTCCTAGTTCAATTTCTTTTCTTGCTAAACGATAAGAATCCGTAGCCGTACATTCTAGTTTATTATCAGATATTTTAAAATTAATTCCGGTAAGAACTGGACGGGATTCTTGGGTAGATGTTGCAAAAATCGTTTGATTAATGGTTGTCCTAAAAGATTGTTGATTAATAACAATTGGTGTTTTACTAAACTCTAAATCTAAATTAGGAAATTCTGATGCATTATTACAATTTAATTTAAATGAGGATTGTGCAGTGGTTATCAAAAGTTGAGAAGACATGATTTCTTCTAAGTTAATAACTTCATTAGATAGTTTTTTAATTATTTCATATATATATTTACCAGAAACAACAATATCCCCTTTTTCCTCTATCTCTTCGATATCCTTTGCATCAATAAAAGTTTTTATTGCTATTTCATTATCTGTACTCATTAGGTATAAACCTTCTTTTTTTAAATCAAATTTAATACAGTTTAAGATGGGAATTAAATTTTTAGAAGATATTCCTTTAATAACATAGTTTAAATGTTCCATTAAAATTTTTTGTTTGATTTTTAGTTTCATAAGTACCTCTTTTCTTATTCTAAATAATATTATTTTTATTATAGGTGTGCATTTCTGTGCATAACTCCTTTTATTCTTTATTTATAAGGAAAAATTCAGTGTGCATAATTTTTTCTTATGAACATTTTATGAACATTTTTTAATGAATTCTGTTGATAATTTTTTGAATTTCGTTGTTAAGGGCTTCGTCTTTTAAGATTTCTTTTTTGATTTTATCAACAGCGTGCATAACAGTGGTATGATTTTTTCCACCAAATTCAATTCCTATTTTGGTTAGGTTTTCTTCTAGGTAAACTCTACAGATATACATAGCAATTTGTCTTGGAATAGCTATATTATTTGTTTTTTTCTTACTTTTTAAGTCTTCTGCACTAATATTATAGTTTTCACTAACCAGTTGAATGACTTGATCAATTTTATTTTTAGCAACAATTGTTTGAACAAAAAAATCTTTTAAGGCTTCAATCGCTAAATCTAAAGTAATATCTGATCCATTCATAATCGTTGCATAAGCATAAACTCTGGTAATAGCTCCTTCAAGTTTCCGTATATCCCCTACACAATTACTGGCAATATATTCTTTTACTTCCTCCGGAAATTTGTTTTCTAAATTTTGCATTTCTATTTTCTTATTAATAATATTCATGCGAAGTTCAAATTCTGGAGGTAAAATATCAATTTGAAGGCCCCAATTAAATCTAGTTTTGAGACGTTCTTCTAGTTTTTTGATATCCTCAGGTGATCTATCAGAAGATATAATAATTTGTTTCTTATTATTATATAGCTCATTAAATGTATTAAAAAATTCTTGTTGAGCACTTGTTGCCCCTACTAAATTATGAATATCATCAATAATAAGAACATCAATTTCCCGATATTTATTTTTAAATTGTTTGATAGATTCCATGTTATTTTCATTTGCACTTTTTCTACAGATTTCTACAAAGTCAGAAACAAATTTATCACAAGGAATGTATAAAACTTTCATTTTTTTATTATTTTCCGTTATATAGTTTCCAATAGCATGCATCAAGTGTGTCTTCCCTAGCCCACTTGATCCATAAATAAAGAGTGGATTATACATATTTCCAGGCTGTTCTGCAACCGCTAATGCAGAGGTAGCTGCAAATTTGTTACTATTTCCTATTACAAAGTTATCAAACCGATATTTACTATCTAGGTTACTTTCAAAGGTATTAGAAGGTATTCCTATTTCATCTGTATTCACAATTACTTCATTTTCTAATTCTTCTTCTAGATAAAATTCATATTTCCAATTTGTCCCGGTTACTTCTGTAAATATTTCTTCAATTAAATCAATATAATGTTCCTTTAGATTCTTCTTATGAACATGAGAAGGTACTAATATTTTTGCTATCCCATTATCCAAGGAAAATAAAGTAGTTTCCGAAAACCAGGTTTCATAGGAAATATCATTGAGTTGGTTTTTGATTTTTTCTAAAAAATTGTTCCAAATGCTTTCTAAATCCATGCAATCACCCCACTCTTAACCATTTCTACCTATATTCTACACTATTTGACATAAAAAAAAAAGAAAATGTGCATAAAATTTAAAGTTTCTTTTTTATCAACATCTCCCCTATTTTATTTTTCTTCTTAAAACATAGTTATGCACATTTTTGTGACTTTATTATAGACAAAAACATGCATTCGGTATATAATTTGTGCACAATTTTGTGCATAAGTGTGCATAAGTGGACTTTAAATAGAATTTTTAACTAGAAAAAAATGTGCATAACTTTATTTTTATTCTTATTTTATTTTTTGATTTTCCTAACTATTGAGAAGAAAAGGTTTGACAAATAGAAAAAAAATCTATATAATTGAAAAAGCAAGCAGGGAAATAGAATAATCGGAGGTGTGAAAAATGAAAAGAACTTATCAACCAAATAATCATAGAAGAAGTAAAAAAATGGGTTTTTTCGCTCGTATGGAAACTAAAATTATAAATAATAGAAGAAAAAAAGGGCGCAAAGTATTATCTCATTAAATATCCACTGTTCGTCAGTGGTTTTTTTCTTATTGAGGGACGGGAAAATATGAAGAAAAAAAATATTGTCAAAAATAATCGTGATTTTCAACGAATTATTCATCATAATCAACCATATAAATACAAAGATTATATTATTTATATAGAAAGAACGGAAGTAGGGGAATACCATTTTGGAATCTCTGTTAGTAAGAAATTAGGAAATGCCGTCACTCGGAATAAATTAAAAAGGCAAATCCGTTCTATTCTACAAGAAAAAGACTATCAAAAAAACTTTAATTGTATTATAATATTAGGCAAGGGAATTCTAATGCGTAATTATTCAGAAATGCGGGATAATTTGTTAGAGGCCCTAAACAATTTAAATGTATACCGTTAGGAGGAAAAAATGCAAAAGAAGAAAATCCTTTTACCTTTGTTGCTCATCATGGTACTTTGTTTAACTGGATGTACGAAGCAATTAAAAGGTCCAGATGGAAAAGTAGTTATCAATAGTGAGACAGGACAACAATTGCCATCCAATGTTTTATGTGCACCAACCGATGAAGATATCTTAAAATTATATAAGGAAAACAAAGAAAATTTAGAAAAGGCATATAAAAAACAATTAGATGATGGGGATATTAGTAAAAAAGATTATGAGAAAAAAGTAAGTGAAATAGTCGACGTTGAGAAAATGCAATCTTGTAAGTCTTTTAATATTCTAGGAGATAAAAATGGCGGAATTTGGACAACCTTTTTTGTCAGACCATTATCTTTGATTTTAATTAAAGTAGGGGAGTTTTTAAAAAATTATGGATTAGCTATCATCCTGGTTACTTTATTGATTCGTTTAATTATGTATCCTATTACTTTAAAAACGGCTCGTCAATCAGAAAATTTAAAGAAAGCCCAACCAGAAATTGAAAAAATAGAAAGAAAATATCAAAATAAGCAAGATCAAGATAGTATCAACCGAAAAGCACAAGAAACAATGTTAGTTTATAAAAAGTATAATATTAATCCATTTTCTGGATGTATCTTTGCTTTTATTCAAATTCCATTATTCTTTGCTTTCTATGAAGCATTATATAGATTACCAGTATTATTTGAAGATAGCTTATTAGGTTATTCTATGGCGATGGCTCCAGCAAAAGGAATTGCTTCTGGGAATTGGCTTTATTTGATTTTACCAATTCTTGTTTTCTTAGCGACATTCTTCTCATTTAAACTTAATAGTGGGGCAGGAATGAGTGGAGATCAAGCAAAACAAATGAATACAATGATGAATATTATGAATATTGTCATTACGGTTATGTCATTTTCGATGTCAACAGCCATTATTTTCTATTGGATAACGAATAACACATTTACAATTATTCAAAATTTAATTGTGAAAAGGAGTAAGTAATATGATTCAAGTTTATAATTATGAAGCACAAGATGAAGAAGCTTGTTATGAAAAATGTATCGAAGATTTAGATGTTTATAGTTCTGATATTATTGTAGAGGCAGAAGAAACAGAAGAATCTTATAAAATGAAAGTAGTAAAAAAAGAAGATGTTATGAATTTTATTAAAGAATTCATCAAACAAATTGGAAAAGATATGAGCGTAGATATTCAACTTGAGGTAAGAGAAGAAGAAAATATCTTTTCAGTTACTATGGTATCTGATAATAATCCAATATTAATTGGAAAAGAAGGAAGAACCATGAATGCTATTCAACTTCTTTTAAAGCAAGCTCTTCAAACGAAAACAGGAATGACTATCCATGTCAATTTGGATGCATCTAATTACCGTGCTAAGAAGGTAAAAAGATTCGAGTATGAAATCAAAAATATTGTA
The DNA here is from genome assembly GCA_947632115.1 of uncultured Bacilli bacterium. Lineage (GTDB taxonomy): Bacteria > Bacillota_I > Bacilli_A > RF39 > UBA660 > UBA5578. The sequence continues at coordinate 50,531 of CANROB010000005.1, read as the reverse complement.
AGAGAAGTACAAAAAACAAAAACAGATGCAAAATTAGATCCTATGAATTCTTATCAAAGAAGAATTGTACATGCACTACTTAGTGATTATAGTAATGTAACAACCGAAAGTGTTGGGGAAGAACCAAACCGTTGTGTTGTTATAAAATATACTGGCGAATAGAAGAATGTAAATTCTTCTTTTTTTTATGTTATAATGATAAATGATAAAGATAAGAGAAGAGGAAAGAAAATGAATTTTATAGAAAAAATAAAAGAACAAGCAAAAGAGGAAAAGAAAAGAATTGTTTTACCAGAATCTATGGATGAGAGGGTAGTACAAGCTGCAAGAGAAGTTACAGATGAGGGAATTGCCCATATTTTATTCATTGGAAGACCTACTGTTCCTATTTCTTTAGAAGGAATAGAAGTAATTGTACCAGAAGAAGATTCGCATCTAGAAGAATTTATAGAAGCATTATATGAACTTAGAAAAGAAAAAGGAATGACAAGGGAAGAAGCAAGAAGGCTCTTATTAACCGATTATATGTATTATGCTTGTATGCTAGTAAAATTAGGTTATGCTGATGGCGTAGTAAGTGGTGCTTGTCATTCTACCGCTAATACATTAAGACCATCTCTTCAAATTATTAAAACAAAGCCAGGCGTAAAACTTGTCTCTTCTTTCTTTTTAATGGTTGTTCCTAACTGTGAATATGGTTCTCACGGAACCTTTGTCTTTGCAGATTGTGGGTTAGAGCAAAATCCAACACCTGACCGGCTTGCGGCAATTGCTTCTAGTAGTGCCGAAAGTTTTGAAACTTTAGTGGGAGATAGTCCAAAAGTAGCTTTTCTTTCTCATTCTACGATGGGGAGTGCAACGCATGCTGATGTAGAAAAAGTAGTAGAAGCTGTAAAAATAGCAAAAGAAGAATATTCACAATATGAAATGGATGGAGAACTACAATTAGATGCTGCTATTATTCCTAGTGTTGCTGCTAGTAAGGCTCCAAATAGTCAAGTTGCTGGTCATGCAAATGTTTTAATATTTCCTGATTTAGATGCTGGAAATATTGGTTATAAGTTAGTTCAAAGACTTGCAAATGCTGAGGCATATGGACCCCTTACACAAGGAATTGCAGCTCCTATTAATGATTTATCAAGAGGGTGTTCAAAAGAGGATATTGTCGGAGTAATTGCGATTACGGCTGTTCAAGCAAAGGAATAAGAATTTTATTCCTTTTTTATTTAGATTATGTTAAAATCATAAACAAAGAGGTGCATAACTATGAAAGATACGATTGCCGCGATTTCAACGGCTCTAGGAGTAGGGGCTATTTCTATCATTCGTGTAAGTGGTGAGGATGCTATTGAAATTGTAAGTAAAATATGGAAAGGAAAAAATTTAAAGGATGTTCCTACCCATACGATTCATTATGGATTTATCGTTTCACAAGATAAGACGATTGATGAAGTACTTCTAACAGTTATGAAATCTCCTAAAACTTTTACTAAAGAAGATATTATTGAAATTAATTCTCATGGGGGAATTGCTACGACCAATCGTATTTTAGAATTATTATTACTTCATGGTTGTCGTTTAGCTGAACCAGGAGAATTTACAAAACGAGCTTTTTTAAATGGAAGAATTGATTTAATAGAAGCAGAAGGAGTCATGGATTTAATCTCAGCTAAAACAGAGAAATCGAGAAATCTTGCTATCAATCAAATGACAGGTCAAGTATCGAATTTAATTCATGAGTTAAGAAATCAGTTAGTTGAAGTTATTTCTAATATAGAAGTAAATATTGATTACCCTGAATATGAAGATATTGAAGTAGTAACAATAGAAAAAATTCAAAAAACAAACCAATATTTAAAAGCCAAAATAGAAGAAATTTTAAAAAAATCAGAGACTGGTTCTCTTATTAAAGAGGGAATTAAAACGGTAATAGTAGGAAAACCAAATGTTGGAAAAAGTAGTCTTTTAAATCGTTTATTAGAAGAAGAAAAAGCTATTGTTACCGATATCGCAGGAACAACCAGAGATATCGTGGAAGGAGATATTTTGCTTGATGGTATTTTACTTCATATGATTGATACAGCAGGTATTAGAAAAACGCGAGATCAAGTAGAAAGTATCGGTGTAAAAAAAAGCTTAGAGTGGATTAAGAAAGCTGATTTAGTATTATTTGTTTTAAATAATGAAGAAGAAATGACGTTGGAGGAAGAGGAAATACTAAAACAAATAGGGGATAAACCAACTATTTTGATTATTAATAAGAGTGATTTACTTGCTAAGTTAAAATTACCAGAACTAACTTTTCCAGTTGTTCCTATTTCTGCTTTAAAAAATGAAGGAATTGATGAGTTAAAAGAGAAAATAAAAGAACTATTCCATTTAGAAGAAATAGAACAGAGTGATTATACGTATTTAAGTAGCGCAAGAAGTATTTCTCTTTTAAAAAAATGTCAAAATATTGTAGAGTCTATAGAAGAGGGAATAGAAAGTCAAGTTCCAATCGATATGTTAGAAATTGATTTGAAAAATATATGGAATTTATTAGGTGAGATAATAGGAGAGACTTATACCGAAGAACTTGTAGATGAAATTTTTAGTAGATTTTGTTTAGGAAAATAGAAAAAATATTTTCAAAGAAAAAAAATTATGGTACAATAAAAAAAAGTAAAGGAGTGAAAATATGGCTAAAATATGTGGAAGTTGTGGATCACAAGTAGATGACTCTTATACAAATTGTCCAAATTGTGGAGCTTTATTAGCACAACCACAACCAACTCAGCCACCAGTACAACCACAACAACCTGCTGGATATGGTCAAATGCCACAACCACCTATGGGACAACCTTATGGATATCAAGATCCAAATCTTAAATCAAAAATGGTTGCAGGATTATTAGGAATTTTCTTAGGTGGATGGGGAATTCATAATTTCTATTTAGGATATACTTCTAAAGGAGCTATTCAAATTGTTGTTTCTATTGTAACTTGTGGAATTGGATCTATTTGGGGCTTTATTGAAGGAATTATGATTCTTTGTGGAAGTATCAAAACAGATGCTCAAGGTAGACCACTTAAAGACTAATCCGTATGTAAAAATAGTAAGTTTCTTACTATTTTTCATATGCATTAATTTTTTATTACATATATTAGGCCACTTTCATATTGCTATTTCTTGTCCAATCTTATATTTTACGGGTTATTATTGTCCAGGATGTGGAATATCGAGATTGATATTATCATTCTTTTCTGGTGATATTTACCAAGCCTTTCGCTTTAATCCCTTTGTTTTTATTTTGTTGATAGGGGGATTTTTCTATCTTGTCATCTCTAGTATTTTTCACAAATCTTTAAAAGAGAAGACATTACAAAAAATTCTTTTTCTTTTAATCATATTATTGATTATTTATGGGATATTGCGCAATTTAGAATCTTTTTCTTATTTAGCGCCAACAAAAGTGTAACAAGAGACTTTCTAAAGTCTTTTTTGTTGTGAAAAAAAAGTTTCTGTATTATAATAGGAAAGAAAAAGAAAAGCCGTGAAAAGAGGTGAAGTGTATGTATGATGTAATTGTTGTAGGTGGTGGACATGCTGGATGTGAAGCATCTTTAGCTTGTGCTAGAAAGGGCCATAAAACCTTATTAGTAACAGGAAATATCAAAAATATTGCTGACATGCCATGTAATCCTTCTATTGGAGGTAGCGCTAAGGGAATAGTGGTTCGGGAAATCGATGCTCTTGGTGGCGAAATGGGAAGAAATGCTGATAAAAGCTTATTGCAAATGAAAATGTTAAATGTGGCAAAAGGTCCTGCTGTTCAAGCACTTCGCGCCCAGGCTGATAAAATTACTTATCCAAAAAACATGTTAAAAACATTAAGAGAAGAAAAAAATCTTGAAATTAAAGAATCTTTAGTAGAAGATTTAATAGTAGAAGATAAAAAAGCAAAAGGTGTCGTTTTAGAAGATGGAGAAAAGATTTTTGCTAGCTCTATCATCCTCACAACTGGTACTTATTTAAAAGCGGATATTTTAGTAGGAAGTACAAGAACGAGAGAAGGTCCTCATGGGGAGAGACCTAGTAATCATTTAAGTGATAAATTAAGAGAATATGGTTTTGATATCATTCGTCTTAAGACGGGAACTCCTCAACGTATTGATAAAAATTCCATTGATTTTTCAAAAACGAAAGAAGAAAAGGGGGATAGTACTGCGCATACTTTTAGTTTTGATAATGAGATTTATTATGATGTCGATAATCAAGAACCTTGCCACTTAATTTATACCCAACCAGAAACCCATCAAATTATTAGAGAAAATTTAGAGAAATCTAGTATGTATGGAGGTTTATCTGATATCAAAGGAGTAGGGCCTAGATATTGTCCATCCATTGAAGATAAAATTGTCCGTTTTGCGGACAAAGAAAGACATCAATTATTTTTAGAGCCAGAAAGTCTTTATTATGATGATATTTATCTTCAAGGATTTTCTACTAGTATGCCAAGAGATGTTCAAGAGAAAATGGTTCATAGTCTACCAGGATTAGAGCATGCAAAAATCTTAAAATATGCTTATGCAATAGAGTATGATGCGATTGATTCCAAGCAATTAAAACAATCTCTAGAGACCAAAGTGCTTGAAAATCTTTATACTGCTGGCCAGATTAATGGAACAAGTGGATATGAAGAAGCAGCTTGTCAGGGCTTAATAGCAGGAATAAATGCCTCTTTAAAATTAGAGGGAAAAGAACCACTTATTTTAAAGAGAAATGAAGCTTATATAGGAGTTTTAATTGATGATTTAGTAACGAAAGGAATTATTGATCCTTATCGACTTCTTACTTCTAGAGCAGAATATCGTCTTTTACTAAGACATGATAATGCGGATATACGTCTTAGAGAATATGGTTATCAAGTTGGCTTGGTACCACAAGAAAAATATGATAAATTTCTTTTAAAAAAGAAAAAAATAGAGGAAGTAAAAGAACTTCTTCGCACGACAAAAATTACGCCTTTAGAGGAAACTCAAAAATATTTAGAAACGATTCCAACAACGACATTAAAAGATGGAATATCTCTATATGAATTTTTAAGAAGACCAGAAGTAACATTTAAACATATTAAACATTTTTTACCTCTTACTATTGATAGAGAAATAGAAGAACTGATTACGATTGATATTAAATATGAGGGATATATTGAAAAAGCCAATAAAGAAGCCGCTAAAATGGTTGATTTAGATAATAAAAAAATACCTTCTGATATCAATTATGATGCAATTCACAATTTAGCAAGTGAAGCAAAACAAAAATTAAAGAAAATTATGCCTACTTCGATTGGTCAAGCTTTGCGTATTAGTGGAGTAAATCCAGCGGATATTTCGCTTATTATGGTGTATATAAAAAAGGAGTATCATCATGAATCTTAAAGAATTTATTAGTGCTTTACAAGAATTAAAGATAGATATTACAGATCAACAATTAAGGAAATTGGAAACCTATTATGAGTTATTAATTCAATATAATAAAGTGATGAATTTAACCGGTATTACGGAAAAAGAAGCTGTTTATTTAAAGCATTTTTATGATAGCTTAACAATTGCTAGAGTATATGATTTAAACCGTGCTAGTAATCTTTGTGATATCGGAACAGGAGCAGGATTTCCGGGAATGGTTTTAAAGATTCTTTATCCTAATTTAGAAGTAACTTTAGTGGATTCCCTTCATAAAAGAGTAGAATTTTTAAAAGTTGTTATTCAAACCTTAGGGTTAGAAAAAATTGAGGTTATTGCTACTAGGGCTGAGGATTATGCTCAAAAGAATCGTAATCGATTTGATGTTGTAACCGCGCGAGCTGTAGCGCCTCTTTCAATGCTTTTAGAATATTGTATTCCGATAGTAAAAGTAGGGGGATATTTTATTCCTATGAAAGGGTCAGTAAAACGAGAAGAAGAGGAAACTCGTGCTTTTACTTTACTCCATACGAAAATAGAAAAAATTGATAACTTTTTCTTACCAAAAGAAAATAGTAATCGAACACTTTATCTTATCAGGAAAGAACTTATGACACCACTAGAGTATCCCCGTAAATTTTCAGATATGAAAAAAAGACCTTTATAAAGAATAAACTATAACATATTGGTTTATTCTTTTTTGTGATATAATAAATAATTATTGGAGGCGTATTCCTATGCAGTATTTTTGGAAAAGAAAAATTTATGTATTATTAATAATAGTTTCTTTTCTTGTAATTGGGATAACTTCCTATCTAGATAGTATTCACCCTTTTTCTTCTATACTTGTTGAGATAAATAGTTCTATTTCTTTAAACGACTTTTTTATAGGCTTTTCTGGAGATGCGAAAATGCTTACAAGTCTTCATGATATTTCGACTAAAAAATTAGGAACCTATGATGTCAATATAAAATTATTTGGAAGAACTTATCATACTAAAGTAGAAGTGATAGATACCAAAAAACCAATTGAAGATGTAAAATTAGGTTTAAAAGAAGAAATTACGCCCGAATTATTTATTGAGGATGTAAAAGACGATACTCCTTATCAAGTAGAATTCGTAGAAGAACCCAAAAAAGAGCCAGGAAAACAAAAAGTAAAGATTAAAGTAATTGATTCTTGCCTCAATGAAACGATAAAAGAAGCCACTTTAGAAATTGGAAAAGTAAGAGAAACATTTACTTTAGAAGCAGGAGAGAATTTTAAAATAGATATGGTTCTTTTTGACCCTAAGGAATTTAAAGAGAAAAAAATTGTTCAAAAAATTGATTCTAAAAAATTAGGAGAACAAGACCTTATTTTAGAATTAGATAAAGAAAAATATACGGTAAAAGTAACTGTTCAGGATACCAAAAAGCCTGTTGTTAAAACAAGAAATGTTACCATTTATTGGGATGAGAAAGTATCTATTGATGATTTTCTTGTCAAAGTAACAGATGGAACACGTACTAAAAAAGAATACATAGATCAGATTGATTATTCAAAAATAGGAACACAAAAAGTAAAAATAAAAGTAATAGATGAAGCAAATCATGAAACAGAAGTAACTGTAAAATTAACCATTCAAAAAGATACAAGAGGTCCAGTTATTTATCATTTAACTCCTTTAGAAGTAACAAGAGGAGAAAAAATTAATTACACCAAAGGAGTTTATGCCTATGATAATCATGATGGCACTGTAAAAGTAACTTATCAAAATAAACAAGTTAATACTTCAAAGCCAGGAACTTATTATGCTACCTATGAGGCTAAAGATAAAAGTGGAAATGTGACAAAAAGTAAAAGAGAGATTATCATTTTAGGAAATGCGTCTGATGTTCGTGAAAAATTAAAACCAATAGCAGATGATTTAAAAAGGGGAACTGACCATGACACAGCACAAGCTGTTCGTGATTGGGTATTTAAAAATATTAGTTACTCATCAAATGATTCTAGAAATCTCTATGAAGCAGCTTGGAAGGGCATTACTTCCCGTAAGGGAGACTGTTATACCCATTATGCCATTTCTAAAATTTTATTAGATTTGGTAGGTATTCAAAATCAATCTATTTATGCGAAAGATAAAAGTCATTATTGGAATTTAGTTTATGTAGAAGAAGGATGGAGACATCTTGATTCTACACCTGGAAACGATGCACCAACTTTAATGACAGATAAGGAATATAGTAAATTACAAAATTGGGATCATAAAAAATGGCCTAGTGCAAATTAGTAGGTGAAGATATGAGTTTTCTTTCTTATTCTTTTTTCTTATTTTTATTTATTGTCTTTGTTAGTTATTATATAGTTCCTATTAAAAAACAATGGATAGTATTATTAATTTTTAGTATTCTATTTTATGTTTTTGAGTCGAATATTCTTTATATTTTGATAAGTGGAATAAGTACATATCTTATCAGTTTGTGGATAGAAAAAGAATCTTCTTCTAAAAAAAATCAAAAAAAGTTAATAATTGGTATTTCTTTAAATATGATTCTTTTGCTTACTTTAAAATATAATTTATTAAAAGAAATGATAGGTAGATCTATTCTTATTCCTTTAGGTATTTCTTATTACACATTATCTTCTATTTCTTATTTAGTAGATATTTATCAAAAAAAGATAAAAACGAATGGTTTTTTTCGCTTTTTCTTAAGTATTTCTTTTTTTCCAACGCTTATTTTAGGACCGATTAATCGGTATCAAAAAATAGAAAAAACACTTTTTCAAAATCATTCTTTTCATCTTCAAAATGTAATTGATGGGTCTTTACGTATTCTTTATGGAATTTTTAAAAAATTGGTAATTGCTGATTCCATTTATTTAATCGTCAATTTTATTGTAACGGAAAAAATAGGAGGAATTATTCCTATTTTTGGACTTCTTTTATATGGTATTCAAATTTATGCTGACTTTTCTTCTGGTATGGATATTGTTTTAGGATTTTCAAAAATGTTACAAATTGATTTAGAAGAGAATTTTAATACTCCTTATTTTTCTAAAAGTTTATCTGAGTTTTGGAATAGATGGCATATGACATTAACGAATTGGTTTAAAGATTATGTGTATATTCCTTTAGGTGGAAATCGTACTACAACTTGGAAGCGAAATCAAAATATTTTTCTAGTTTTTCTATTAAGTGGATTATGGCATGGTTTTACTTGGAATTTTCTTTTATGGGGAATGCTTAATGGAATTTTTTTAATTTTAGAAAAAACATGTTCCTATCACCCTAAAAGTAATTTAGCGATTTTAAAAAATTATATTGTTGTTTGTCTACTTTGGATTTTCTTTATGTATCCAGATTTAGAGAGTATCATAAGTATTTTTCATGCTAGTAAATTTACGCTTCCTTTTTTTGAAATTATGAGTCCAGCTGCTTATTTAGTTCTTATAATATCTATTTTCTTTTTTATCTTTGTGGAGTATCAAAAATATCAAAAGAAAACCTTTTCTTTCTTAGGAAGAAACCGAGATTATATCCTTCTTTTATTATTTATTTTTACGATTATTCTTTTTGGTAACTATGGATTTTCTTTTAACAAGGCAGAATTTATTTATAGTAGATTTTAGGTGGTTTTATGAAACGATTGGGATTTTATTTACTCCTTTTCCTACTTCTTTTTTTAGGAATTCAAAGATTAGTAGTCCCTAAATATCAAGAAGAATTAGTAGAAGGTTCTATGACAAGAGAATACTATAAAGAAGATAAAAACCATCAAATCTTGTTTTTAGGGGATTGTGAGGTTTACTCTAGTTATTCTCCCATTACTTTATTTAATGAATTTGGATATACTTCTTATATCCGTGGAAATTCACAGCAAACACTTGCCGCTTCTTACTATATTCTAAAAGAGACACTTCATTATGAAATTCCTAAAATAGTAATTTTTAGTGTGAACGATTTAAGATATGGAAAAGAATATGAAAAAGAATCTTATCATCGTCTTCTTTTAGATAACATGAAAAATTCTTTTATCAAATATGATTTAATAGAATCATTCAAGGTAGAGGGAGAAACATTTCTTTCTTACCTTTTCCCTATTTTTCGCTATCACAGTCGTATTTTTCAGTTGACAAAAGAAGATTTTAAGTATTATTTTAAAACGAAACCAATTACTCATAATGGTTATCTCATGCGCGTAGATAGTGTTCCTGTAACAACGATTTATCAAGGAAAACCTCTATCAAATTACACTTTTGAAGAAAAAAATATGGAATATTTAGAGAAGATTAGAAAGTTATGTGAAGAAAATAACATCGAGCTTATACTTGTAAAATCTCCTTCTACCTATCCTTATTGGTATGAGGAATATGAAAAGCAAGTAGAAGAATATGCTTTTCATAATCATTTAACCTATTTAAATTTTTATGATAAAAAAGAAGAGATTGGCTTAGATTATCAAGAAGATACCTATGATGCGGGACTTCACTTAAATGTGAGTGGCGCTGAAAAACTAACAAGATATTTAGGTCTTTACTTAAAAGAAAACGATTCCTTAGAAGATATGCGAAATAATGAGACAATTGCCTTAAAATATAAAGAGAAAACAGCATACTATGAAGAAATGAAACAAGAACAGTATGAAGAATTAAAAAAATATGGAAAAATAACGATGTATGGAGGGAAAGAATGAAAAAGATTGTCTTTATTTTGATAGTACTTTTACTTATGACTGGATGCGAAGAGAAAAAAGAGCAAGAATTCCCTAGTGATAATAATTACGCTATTTCTATAGAAGGAGTAGATGTAAAAGTAGGGGAAGAATTTCAAAAAGTACAAAGTCATTTAGGGGAAGATTTCACAACCCAAAAGGTAAAAAGTTGCGCTTTTGAAGGAGAAGATCATATCTATACTTATCCAGATTATGAAATTTATAATTATGTCGAGAATGATGTAGAAAAAATATATACGATTACTCTTTTAACAGATAAAGTTTCAACAAAAGAGGGTATTCATTTAGGAAGTACCAAAGAAGAAGTAGAAGAAACTTATGGAAATGACTATGAAGATTCTTATGGTGCCTATGTTTATTCAAAAGGAAATACCGTATTAACATTTATTTTTGAAGAGGAAAAAGTTATTAGTATTGAATATAAATTAAATCAAGAGGGAAAATAAAAGTTTTATCTCTTAAATATTTCCCAATAGGTTATTGAATTATTTCCCAAATTATATTATAATGAATTTGTAGGGTAGAAAAGAGGTTATCTATGGACGAGACGAGATCTAAAGTAGTAGATTTAGATTTAAACGACATCTTACCAAACCGGTTTCAGCCACGTATTAAGTTCAATGAAGATTCTATTATTGAACTATCTGAATCCATCAAAGAACATGGCGTCATTCAACCAATTATCGTACGTCCGATAGGTGACAAGTACGAAATTATAGCCGGAGAACGAAGATATAAAGCAAGTGTTTTAGCTGGAAAAGATACCATTCCTGCTATTATATCTAGTTTTAATGATAAAGATAGCGCAGAGGTTGCATTAATTGAAAATGTTCAAAGAAGAGATTTAACTCCAATCGAGGAAGCTATTTCCTATAAAAAGATTTTAGATATGGGGTATTTAACACAAGAACAGTTAGCAATTAAACTTGGTAAAAGTCAATCTTCTATAGCGAATAAAATTAGACTTTTAAATCTTTGTGATGAAGTTCAAGAAGCTTTGATGGAAGATAAAATTTCTGAAAGACATGCAAGATCTTTATTGAAGTTAAAAGCAGCTTCTCAGCAAAGAGAAATGTTAAAGAAAATTATTGAGAATAGGTTAACTGTTCGAAAGACGGAGGAGGAAATAGAGAAAATGGGAACTTTTATTACAGATCCAATCGATGATAATGATACAAATCCAGCAGGAGGGGTAACTTCTACTCCTGGATTTATGAATGTAGAAAAGGAACAACAAGAGGCACAAGATGTCGTTGAACAACCTAAAACAGTAGATTTTAATTCTCTTTTAGCTCCAGCTACTCCAATTAGTGAGACTCCAAATGTAGATTTTAGTGGAATTCCATCCACACCAATTGTGGAAAATCCAACTCCTGTATCAAATTCTATGGTAGGAGAAGAAAGTTCTTCTATGGAAAAAATAGAAGCTCCTGTTATACCAAATATTGTAATACCTTCTAGTATGGAGAATTTAGTTCCTCCAGTTCCAAATCTTGAAAATGGTTCTGTTGAAGTAAAACCAACTAGTGAAGAACCAACACAAGAGCCTACACCAGGCCAGACAGAACAAAAGCCATTTAATTTTCAAGATTTACTTGCACCAACGATGCCAACAGTATCTCAAGAAGTGGAAAACAAGGCACCAGAGGAACCAAAAGTTCCATCTCCTTTTGATACGGTTTCTATAGAACCAACTCCTGTTGAGGAAACACCAGTAGTTCCAGCTCCATCTTTAGAACCTGTGACTCCAGTAATACCAGAAAATGAACCAGTAGAATCATCTAGTGATCCTGCTATGCCAATTATTCCAGAAGTACCATCTCTTAATCCAGAGGTACCTTCTATACCATCTATACCAGATATTTCTGCTATTCCATCTACACCAATCATAGAAAACAATTTACCAAGTTCTTTTGCAGAAGTGAAAGAGGAACCTAAGGTATCAGAAACACCAGAACCAGTTCAACCAACACCAGTAGTAGATACGCCACCAGCAAACGATTCTCTAAAGGAAGAAAAAACAGATATTCAACCAATTATCATTACAGATTATTCAAAACAATACGATCCTGTTTTACCTCCATCCGCTCAACCAGCGCAAAGATTGGATTTTAAAGAAATTATTAATTTGATTCGTCAAGTTAATGATACTATTGAAAAATGTGGATATTCTATTGATACCGAAGAGTATGATTTAGAGAATGAATATCAAGTTATTTTCAAAATTAGTAAAAACTAGGCGTGAAAACGCCTTTTTTGTTTTATTTACAAGAAAGTATTTTTATAATATAATAGGGTTCATTCCGTTTTATGTAATTATTATCATCAATGAGAAAAAAAGTAGGTGTTTTTGTGGAAGAATATCGTGAAAAGGATGGATATATTTCTCTAGATAATTTCTTGGATACTCCGTATCAGTCACAGTTTTCCTTTCTTTATCAAGGAAAAAAATATTTTTATCGGCAAGCTCGTTTTGTAAGTGGTTGCTATCATGAATTAGTAGCGGAGGAATTAGCGCGCGATTATGGAATTCCTTGTGCTCATTATGATTTAGCTTCTTCTCACCGTGAATTAGGTTTTATCAGTGAGGATATTTTTCAAAAAGAAGAGAAATTTTACCGTTTAGGAGATGTATTAGTTGAAGAATTTGCTTCTCAAAAAGGCGTAGATTTAGCTAAGACTAATAACTTTCGAGATATTAAAGTAGCATTTATGAAAAAATATCGAAGAATTAGTATTGTAGATGCTTTAATGAATCAATTGATACAAATATTTTTCTTTGATGTTTTAATTGGAAATATTGATCGTCATTCTGATAATTTATTTTTAGTAGAAAAAGGGAAAAATGTTTCTTTTTCGCCCCTTTTAGATAATGAATGGATGCTTAATAACACCTCTATTGAGTTAGGGGGATATAGTTTAGGAATTGATCGAGAAGATTATTTCTTCGTTCCTACTGAAATGTATGAAAAAGCAAATTTTTTAGAGAAATATTTACGAACTTGTTCCTCTTCGGATATTCAATTTTTTGAATCAAAATTATGGATTATTGAAGAGGAAAATTTAGAAAATGTTTTTCAAAGAGTAGAAAAAAGAATTCATGCACCAATGAATCCTAAAATTCGTGAAGAAATGTTAAAAAAGTTTGAACAAAATCGTATGATGATTAAGATGGTTATCAAAAAAATAGAGAAGAAGAGGTGGTTTTATGGGTAGAAAAATTGCTATATTTACAGATGCTCATGCCTTATTAGAACCAACACAAGCTGCTTTAGAGGATATTCAAAAAAGAGGCATTACTGAAATTTATTCTTTAGGAGACAATATTGGATTAGGCCCTAATCCTAAAGAGGTAATTGATTTATTAGAAGAATATGGAGTAAAATCAGTAGCTGGAAATTCAGAAGAGTATGTTCTTTTAGGTACGGAACCATTTCGTTCTTATTTTCATGCTACTAAACAAAAAAGTTATCTTTGGACACTTTCTAAATTAAATGAAGAACAGATTGGCGTGATTAGTGCTTATCCGAAATCTATTGAACTTTTAATAGGTGGAAAGCATTTAGCGCTTTGTCATTTTGCGAATGATGTTAGAATTGATTTTGATGAAAGAAGTACTTGGAGTTATCAAAGTTATTTTGATGATTTAAACGATGGCAAGCAAGTGATAAATAATGCTTCTAATCAGTTTCAATATACAAATAGTTTAGAGCAACTAGATGAAATAGAAAGACAAATAGAAAAATATGGAGTAGATTCTCCCTTTGTAAGAGGTTATTTATCTGCTAGGGATAATCCTTTATTTGCAAAAAAAAGAGTCGATTTTTTTGATGCCGTCATTCAAGGACATGTCCACTGGAAGTTATACGATGAAGAAACAAAGACAAAATTTTATTCTATACGCGCTGTTGGAATGGCTTATCGACATGATCCAATCGATACAGCTTCTTATGTTGTTTTAACAGAAAAAGAAAATGATTATGATTTAGAAGAGGTATTGGTTAGATTTGACCGAGAAAAAATGGAATATAATATTTTAAGTAGTGATTCACCAGATTCCACTATTCAAAGGTTTACGAATATGAGTGGTAAAAAGCGGTATTAATTATTAAGAACTAGAATTAGTTCTTTTTTTTGAGGCCTTTTCCTTGTCGCATAAAGTAGGAATATAGTCTTTTTTTCCTTGATATGATATAATCATTTTAAGGATAGTAAGGTGTTAATCATGGATAATAATATACCAAGTTATGAATCGCTTTTAAAGATTTTGTATGCTTATTATGAAGATATTAAAGACAAAATGAAACGATATTTTTATCAATTGCATGATGAGTCTTTAATAGAAATTAATTTTAATCAAGATTTTTCTTTGAGTAATCAAAAACAAAATTCTTTTATGGAATATAATAAAAAATTAAATCGGTTTATTGTATCTATTCCTAGTGGAACTAATCAGTACAACCGCTTAGCAAATAAAATGGTTAATCATCACAAAAGTATCCTTGGAAAATATGAAAATTATTATTATAGTTATTTTTCTGAGGATGAAGTCTCTCAAATTATTCAAGATAAGAACATTGATTTTATAGAATTTATAAAAAGTGAGTTTTTGTATGCCTATATACAAAAAATAATGTCTTTAAAATCTAATAAAATAATTAGTTATCAAGATGAATATGGGGAATATCAAGAAGAAGTTGGTTTTAGTATTCATAAAATATTAGTTGAAGTTCAAACCAGAATTTTTGCAAGAGATAATCAGTTGTTCTATTTGCCTAAATGCTTGGGCAACCGCACGATTATTCGCAGTTGTTACTTTCTTTTAAAAGAGAAAGATAATGTAGAACTCCTTTTAAATGATTCTTTTGATACCTTTCTAGATACTTTACCTTATTTGCAAAGTAAGCAGATGAAAGAATATGAAAGGAAAGAATTTGAGAAAAAATTTGGACTTTCTAATGGGACACTTTCGTTATCTACCTTGGATAATATTACCTATCGTTCTTCCAGAATGAAACGTCAAGAATATATTGATATACTAAAATTAGAAAAAGAAAATATAGTAAATCATTATTTATCTATAGATTCTTAAAGGAGAAATTGTATGAATGATGCAGAAATTAGTAAACTATTAAAGGATTCTATAGAACAAATTCACAAAGGATTAGAAAGCGAAGAAGTTCTAGAGTTACAAAAGCGTTATGAAGAACTAGATTTAATTGATGACATAGAATTAGAAGAACAAGTGAATCAAGGAAAAGCTGAAATTGAAAAAAAATTAGAAGAATTCCTGCAAAAAGTTATTGATGATGTGCTAAGTAATATACCTAGAAGTACAATGTATGAAATTTTAAATCGCATGAACCAAGACTTTATTTATGATAATCATATTGAACTTACAACGGATTTTGTATCACTTATCAATTGCTTTTTAGATTTTCTTGATGAAGATTATTCTTTTTATAATCAATTATTAAGTAACGAAGAATTTACTATGACCTTTCGGGAACAACATACTATATTAGGAAATTTAATTAAGCATGGCAATGATGAGAAAATATTAATGAATTTTTTAAATTCTTATATTCAAACGATAATCCCAACTAATAGTTCCTTAAATATGGGTAATAGTATTTTTGGCTGGATTCTTGAGAGCGTTTTTGAAGGTGAAAATTATTCTCAAGCCTTCAAAAATTCTTTATTGGAAAATGATGAGATATTGTCATTTGCCAATAATGTTTGTTTAGAGAAAATTATTAATTCAAATATTTTTTCAAAAGAGCAAAAGATAGAAATGCTTATGCGTCCTAATATTATGGAAAAAATAAAGGGATATTCTTATTCTACATTAGTTGGAAGTTTATGTGAATCGTATGAAGATTGCATGAGATTTATTCATAATGATTATCTTTTTGAAAATTTATCTCTTGGTTATTTTTTATCGAATACAAAATTATCGAGCGATGATTTAAAAAAAGTAATATTTCATGAAAAAGTGTTAGAAAAAATAACTTGGAGAGAATTAGGGGTTATTTTTAGAGATACAAAAATAGATTTTTCAACTCTAAAAGATATTTTATTTGATAATCGTATATTTTCTAAATTAGAAATTGGGTCTATAGCAGATATTCTTGAATGTAAATACTTGAAGTCCAATGAAAAAATTGAATTATTAGATGATGAAAGAATAAGAAAAATGATACCTCAAGACTCTTTTGGAAATTATTTAATTGAATTCTTCCAAACCCCAGAAATTCCTGTGATGGACAAAGTAGCTATTATTAAACATCCACAAATAAGGAATACCATTTCGCAACAACAATTAGAGAGCCTTTTAAAAGATCCTAAATTGCCAATAGAAGTTGCCACGGAATTGCTTTTTGATAAAAGATTTTTTTATAGAATTATTAATGAGTGGAATGAAGAATATTATCCAAATGATTTTGCTTCTCTTAAAGGACCTTTTCGCCATGATAAATATGAATTTGCTAAGAGATTATATGAAAAGAATCCTTATGTAGCTAGGACTTTAACTTTTTCATTGCTAACAGATGATTTTTTAGATTTGGGATTTAATTTTGTAGAAAAAATGAGTCGTTATCCAGAGTTAGCCAGTCAGATTGCGCTAGAGTATGGACCAAATGGCGATCATGTTATCTTTGAAAATATTATAAAAGTCATTAATAATTCAAAATATGCAGATAAAATGGATTTAGCTTTATTTGTATCTAGGGCTGCAGAATTAAATCATAGTTCTACTCCAAATAAAGGATATCGGCTATCGAAGATTAAAAAGGAAAAAAAGATAGATTTAACATCGTTAACACTTGAACAATGGGAAGTGTTAACCGAAATAGGTTTTAGAGAAGTTAGTTTATATTATAATAGTATTGAAGAGAGTTCAAAAGATGAAATTGACCCTACTTTAAATATTATTCCTGAAATAAATTCTATAGAAGATTTAAACAATTATAAAGAAAGAAGATTAAAACTTTGTGATGAATCATTTGACGAAGCTATTCAAAATCGTGATTTAAACAAAGCTAAAAATGCTTATTTAAATAAATATTTTAGCATTAATATAGAAGAAGCATGTGAAATTGTTAGAATGTTTGGAACTTCTATGAAAGAATTTGCTAAGGATACTCAATATGAATTACAGGTAAAGTATGTTGAACAGATAAGAAGAATACTAAATATTGAAAAATTAGATACTATTAAACAAAGTTATGACACTCTTAATATGGAACCATTAACTTTTGATGAAATTGCTTATATAGATCAATCATTGCGTCAATTATATAGTAAAAATATATCCGATAGTGTTTATAAAGTAACAAATAAAATAAAAGATGAAAATGGAAACTATGTTGATAATAAACCACATTATAGAGACTTTGTTGTAACGGAAAATGGAGAAAAAAAAGTAAAACAGGTTTTAGTATACGAAGCTGGATATGATTTTAAAATGTTAATACATAGTACCTGTGCTTATGGTGAATTAACATTAATTAATAATAATTATTTTGATTCTTGGAATAAGAGTGAGAGAAAGAGCAATCACGGAATCTGTTGTTCTTTAATAGCTAATAACAATATGGGTATGGCAGAAGTAAAAGATGTTTTATTTGGTTTTGATAGTTGGGATCCAAAAGCATTAACGAAATCAGCTCCATATGATTTATATACATTTAATGATGGTTATGATATTCAAGAAGGTAGACCACTAACTTTTATGTCTGCACAAGATATTATTGATTATACAAGACATACGCATAATGAACAAACGCTAGAACGATTTGAAATACGTGATGATAAAAGAACCCCTATATGTGAAAATATTCAGCCTAGCTATGTTATTGTTTATAGTGATATGAAAGATGAAATCAAACAAAAAGCAATAAAATGTTCTGAAGATATGAAAATTCCAATTGTATATATTGATAAAGAGAAAATTGTGGAACATGAAAGAGATGAGATTGATCAAAAAATAAATGATTTTCATTCAGCAAGTTCTTTAGATACTAAATTGGAGTTATTAGAAAAAATTCTATTATCACATGAAAATAATCGTAGTGGATTGCGCATGACAAATCCAGATTGGTTAGAAATGTATTTTCCAACTAATAAAATTGAAAATATTATGAATGAAATCATGAAGGAATTACAAATTCGATATCAAGAAATTGGCGATGTTGCATCGTA
Source organism: uncultured Bacilli bacterium (assembly GCA_947632115.1). Classification (GTDB taxonomy): domain Bacteria; phylum Bacillota_I; class Bacilli_A; order RF39; family UBA660; genus UBA5578. The sequence goes on along the minus strand of CANROB010000005.1, from coordinate 32,162 downwards.
TTATCACTATAGTAGTAAATTGATGGATATTTTAGATAAAGAAAATAATAAATTTAAAGTTGACATGGAAACTAGTGAAAGACAAAATTATATTGATATTCCTGTTGATGAATATGAGGACATATTGATGAATACTATAAATCCTCAGGTAAATCGAGTAGATATCCCTAAATTAGAAAACATTTACAATATATATCAAGCAGAAACCCCAGATCTTCCTTTATCGAAAGTGTTGCATGAGACAGATATTTCTTTTCTTGGAAAACAAATATCTAATCTTGCTAGTACAGGGTTATATAAAGATATAGAACATGTGGAAAGAATGTTGTTTTTATCAAGTAAAATTGGGCAAGAAGAACTAAATGAAAATGGAAAATTGGATATCCATAGTTTTGATTTATTATTACAATGCACGAAATATTGTGAGTGTGCTAAAGTCAATAAAACAGCAGATGTTCGAGTTGGTAGTAATAGTGCTACTAAAATGGTTCCATTCCTTGAACAAGAGGGATATAGTGATGAGGACATTCGATTAATGCAAGCAGTGGTATCCTATGCTTTTAGTGCTGAAAGCGATTATAGATTGGATAAAATTTGTCAAAAGTATGGTATAGATAACTCTGACTTTGAAAAAGCAAAAAAAATATGTATGTGTTTAAAAGATGCCATTACTCTTGAAAATAATAGAATAGGAAACCCTAATGATAAATTAGTGGCTAAACATTTAAATATGAGTACTTCTAAAAAATTAATATCTATAGCAGAATTGTTACATAGAAGTTATGAAGCTTATGATAAACATCAATTTAAAACGATATGCAAAAACTTGATAAATTCACAGTATAGCCAAACAGAGGAAATTGAAATGCAAGGGAGGGTAATGGCATGATGGATAAGATGATTAACCAAGAAGATACGAATCAAGAGAAAGAGCAAGAATTATCATCCTACGAAAGAGATATCTTAAATAAATTAAATGACATAAGTAAAAGTTTAGATGAAGCCTATCAAAAAGGGGAAGAAAGATTAGATGATGAAAAAAAAGAAAGTATTCAAAAAGTATATTATAGGTAATTTTATTTAGAGTTTATAAAAACAAGCAAAATGATTGCTTGTTTTTATTGTACCGTATTATTCTTTTTAGCTTTTCTTTTTATGTGATTGCGATAAAAAGGAACTAATTTTTGAAAAGCAAAGTAAAAGATAGGTTTTGTAATTAAGTTAAATTCTCCAATAAATTCTACGTAATCTCCACCAAATTTCTTTTTAAATTCATGAAGGCCAAGGAGTGGATTTTCTTCTCTTAAATCCCCTATAGTACCGAATTGATCATAGATAGAAACGCGGTTATGATAGAATTTAAAATGTTCATAGTAGGTTTTGTAATTGGTATAAGTATCTGATAAAATGTTATGATTTCCGGCATATAAAACCCATGCTTTATTTCCATATTCAATAATAAAGTGTCCAGATAAAGTAATTTCCGTTCCATATTTTTGTTTTGTGTCGCTAAACTTTACAATATCTTCTTCTAATTTGGATAATCTTCTTTCTAATTCTTTTAATTTAGAGTTTTGTGATTTACTGCGATTTTCAACTGCTAATAATTCCTCATATTCTTTTTGAATAGGTTCCTTTTCCTTTTTCTTTTGTAGGAGTATTTTTTCAACATTTACTTTACCAAGAAATAGATTACATTTATCTTGACTATGGAATAAATCATATAAAGTTTCATAATAAGATAAATCATGTGAGACAAAGTCTTTTCTATTTTCGGTTAATTTCATGAGAGTAAAAAATTCTTTTAAATCTTCTTTTGTTCCCATAGAAACTTCTACTTGTAAATCTTCTGCTTTTTTAATCCGCTGTTTAGTCGTTTTAGAAAATTTATCGTAAATTTCTTCCATAGATTGTGTCATATCCACACGAAAAGAATATCTTGGTTGCATGGTTTCAAAGTTTTTTGTAAACCCTTGATGTTTAAATCCTAGTTTAGAAAAATTTTGAAGAATTTCTTCTTTATCATAATCTGGTTTTAATTCCTCACCCAAATAATTCTCGCGATGAATGATTAAGTCTGGATCTATCTTGATAAAAATTGCTCTTTTCCTTTTAGCAAATTTTTTAATTTCTTGCGTAAACGTTTTTAACAATTCAAAATTTTGAAAATCAACTACGAAGCCTCTAGGAGAATATAGGTAAGAAAGTCCTAAAGGAAGTTTTTTTTGTAGTAGTAAAGCAGTAGCTACTAACTTGTCATCTTCTTTAAGTCCTACATAATGTGGGATAAAATTCTTTTCTCTTCTGGCAAATTCACCCCAGTCATAACTTTGTAAAAAGTGGGATTTTAGGTGATTTTTTGTGAAGGTATCATATTCTTCTTTTGGTATATTTTCAACAAAAATCATTTTATCACATACTTTCTAATTCTATTATAACCATATTTTTCTAAAAAAGGAATGGATAATTCTCCATTGAAGTCTTGCTTTCTATGGAAAATAACTATATAATCAATACTAAATAACAAAATTATGGAGTGGGGGAATTTTATGGATATGGATCAATTTTTAAGTGATTTTTCGGATATCATACCTTTTCAAATACAAATAGAAGTAGGTAGAAATAACAGTCGTAATGGTGGGTGTGAGAAACATCATAATAATTTTAGAGGAAAAGTTTATACTTGTAAAAGAAATATCAATGGCATTTGGCAAAACATTGATATAGATGCTTCTTTGGTTTCTATGCCTGTCAAGATACAGGTAACTTGTGAAGAAGCAAAAAAGATTACTTTTCAGTCTTTAGAAAATAAAGCAGTTACGCAAACTGTTTATAAAGGATATACGGACTCTAAAGAAAAATCTTTTCAAATTTATATGTGGGATCAGAATCAACGACAAATAGGGTATGCAGATATTCTATTAAATGCTTCTGGAGATCTTCTTTCTAAATATTCTTCCTATCAAAGTAAAGATCGTATGCATCGGATAGAACAAAGCCTACGGTTTCAATTTGATGAGAAAAATCCAGGACGCGCTAGGAGAATGGAAACTACTTTATTAGAAAAAACAGATATAGAGACGATGGAAAGAACACGACTTAAAATTTATCGGGAACAAGATCAATTAATAGGAATGAAAATGTTTGTAATACCCCTTCTTAAAGAGAATGATTCTTTGAAACCAAAAGAAGATGCCCAAAATACCAAATTTTTTGTGAAACGGTGTCAATATAAGAGTGAAGAAGAAGCTATGATGAGTAAATGTTATGCAGATATCAATATCCAAGATATGCTATTAAATTATCGAAAACAAAAACGAATTGTCGAAGGAATTATTCGTAATCATCAAGGACTTCCCAGTTGGCTTCGCCAAGATGTTGTTGATTACGTAGAAAATGAGGATAATGATTCTTTAAAAGGATTTATAGGAGAATATGTAGGACATACTTATATCAAAACGGATAAATCCTCTACTTTCTATGTCCATACAACCTTAAATGGATTAAAGTATTATACTGCGATAGATATTCCAAGTGTAACTCCTACTGAAGAAAAGAAATTTCTTTATAAAGAGGAAGAATTATTACTCATCTCCTGCTTAAAAAAATCTAAAAAGTTTCCTACTTTTGTAACGAAAGAAGTAAATGGAAAAGAAGAATTAGTAGATTTTCCAGGTTGTTCTAGCAAATCAGAAGAATTGCAAGAAGCATTTACCCGCTTTCAGCAATTAGCTATTAATCCATCTCAACAATTGGAATCTCTTAGAGTAACTAAAATATTAGAAAAAAAATAAACTTATTAAACAACTATATTAGTACATGAATTTATTTAAGAATAAAAATTTTAGATAAGGAGGCTTTTATGTTTGAATTAGTATCGAAATATCAGCCTAGTGGGGATCAACCAGAAGCAATCCAAAAATTGGTAGAAGGTATTAAAAATGGTGAGAAACACCAAGTCTTATTGGGGGCAACAGGAACAGGAAAAACATTTACAATTGCAAATGTGATTAAGGAAGTAGATAGACCTACGCTAGTTCTTGCCCATAATAAAACTTTAGCGGGACAACTCTATGGAGAATTAAAAGAATTATTTCCCAATAATGCCGTTGAATATTTCGTCTCTTATTATGATTATTATCAGCCGGAAGCTTATGTAGCTAAAACCGATACTTATATTGAAAAAGATGCGGCTATTAATGATGAAATAGATGAACTTAGACATTCTGCTACAAGTGCTTTATTAAAAAGAAGAGATGTGATTGTTGTAGCATCGGTATCTTGCATTTATGGTATTGGAGATAAAGAAGATTATGAAGATAAAATGCTTACCATTAATGAAGGAGAAACGGTTGAAAGGGATACGATTATTGAAAAACTAGTATCGATGTTATATGAGAGGAATAATATAGATTTTAAAAGAGGAACCTTTCGCGCTAAGGGAGATGTTTTAGAAGTTATTCCTGCCAATGAACATAATCATGGAATTCGCATTGAATTTTTCGGGGATGAAGTAGAGAGAATTAGTGAATTTGATACTTTAACGGGAGCCATTCTAACAGATAAAAAAACGGTAAGTATTTTTCCAGCTAGTCACTTTGTGACAGCCGATTGGAAGTTAAAAAAAGCGATTGGAAATATTCGGGAAGAGTTAAAAGAGCAGTTAGAAAAATTTAAGAAAGAGAATAAATTACTAGAATATCAACGCTTAGAAGAAAGAACCAATTACGATATGGAAATGCTTGAAGAAACAGGATTCTGTAGGGGAGTAGAAAATTATTCTCGCCATCTTGCGCTTCGTGGACCTGGAGAAACACCAGAAACATTAATTGACTTTTTTCCAGAAGATTTTCTTTTGGTAATTGATGAGTCTCATGTTACTGTACCACAAGTAAGAGGGATGTATAATGGTGATAGAGCAAGAAAAGAAGTACTAGTTGAATATGGTTTTCGTCTTCCTAGTGCCTTAGATAATAGACCTCTTAAATTTGATGAATTTGAATCCAAATTAAATCAAGTAATCTATGTTTCGGCGACCCCAGGAGATTATGAGTTAAATCTTAGCCATAATGTAGTTGAACAAATTATTCGGCCAACCGGTTTATTAGATCCTCAAATTGAAGTTCATCCATCCAAAGGACAAATTGATGATTTAGTAGAACAGATCTATGCTTGTAAAGAGAAAAATACAAGAGTTTTAGTAACGACTTTAACCATTCGTATGGCAGAAGAATTAACCAATTATTTAAAACGGCTTGATATGAAAGTAGCCTATCTACATTCTGAAGTAAAGACACTAGAAAGAATGCAAATTATTCGAGATTTACGTCTTGGAAAGTATGATGTATTAGTAGGAATTAACCTCCTTCGTGAGGGAATTGATATTCCAGAAGTAGAATTAGTAGCGATTATGGATGCGGATAAACAAGGGTTCTTACGAAGTGATCGAAGCCTCATTCAGACAATTGGTAGGGCAGCCCGTAACCAGGATGGTAGAGTAATTATGTATGCAGATACGATAAGTGAATCGATGAATATTGCTATTACAGAAACGAAAAGACGTCGTAGTATTCAAGAAAAATATAATTTAGATCATCATATTACGCCAAAGACCATCATAAAAGAAATTAGGGACGCTATTACTAACACGAAAGAATCTAAGAAAGAAACCCCTAAGATGAGTAAACAAGAGAGAGCTTCTTTAGCTATTCGTATTGAGGCAGAAATGAAAGAAGCTGCTCGTAATTTAGACTTTGAAAGAGCAATGGAATTGCGAGATGCGTTATTTGAATTAAAAAGTGAATGATGATATAATGAAGCGGGAGATGAAATATGGGAACCGTTGTAATCGAAGAAAATCATCAGAAACGACCAAAAATCAACAAGTTTCTAGATTGGTTTATACACGTTTTTGGTTATACCTTAGTATTAATTACGGTGTCCATTGTGTTTGATGATACCGTCTATATTGATAATCAGTTTTTTGGATTATGGGGAATTTTAGCTGTTATTATTATTTTTATTTTAAATAGGACTGTTAAACCCCTTCTTTTTTGGTTAACACTTCCTCTTACCGCTTTAACATTAGGTTTATTTTATCCTATTGTCAATGTTTTTGTTTTAAAATTAACAGATTGGATTTTAATGGGACATTTTGAAATTCATGGTACTTTTATGGTATTTATTGTTTCTATTATCATTTCCATTATGAATGCAATTATGGATAATGTCGTTATTGACACACTTCTAAAGGGGTTGAAAAAATGAATTCAATTATGTTTACCGTTGGTCCTTTAGAAATCCACTGGTATTCTTTTTTGATTTTAATGGGTTTTCTAATTGGTTATGCTCTTACTTATTTAGAACTAAAAAAAGAAAAGATGCCGATGAGTTTCTTTAGTGATTATTTTTGTTACTTAGTTCCAATTGTCATTATTGGGGCAAGACTTTATTATGTCATTTTCGAATGGCAATATTATGCACAGAATTTAGGAGAGGTTTTTGCTATTTGGCACGGTGGCCTTGCTATTCATGGAGGAATTATTGCAGGAATTCTTTTCACTATCTTTTATACAAAGAAACATCAAGTAAATACGTTAAAGTTATTTGATATGTTAGCGCCTGTCCTTATTTTAGGGCAAGCCATTGGAAGATGGGGCAATTTCTTTAATAGTGAAGCATATGGCCCTGCTACTACGCTTTCTCATCTTCAAAGTTTACCAATCCCATCCTTTGTAATTCAAGGAATGCATATTGGTGGTGTATATTATGAGCCTACTTTTTTCTATGAATCTATGATTTGTTTATTGGGATTTCTACTTATCATGCTTGTTCGTCATTATAAGAAAGTTTATCTTGGTATTTGTTCTGGTATCTACTTTATCGTTTATGGAATCGCTCGTTTCTTTATTGAAGCGTTACGTCAAGATAGCTTAATGCTTGGTAGTTTGAAAGTTGCCCAAATTGTTTCTATTCTTATGATTGTGATAGGAATTGGCTTTTTGGTATATGCTTTTTATCGGAAAGAATACTATCATGAGGTGGTTAGATGAATAAAAAAGTAGTTGTCTTAGGTGGTGGGACTGGGTTATCTACGTTACTTCGTGGATTAAAACAGTATCCTGTTGATATTACAGCGATTGTATCCGTTTGTGATGATGGGAAAAGTACAGGTATTTTACGGGAAGAATTTAATATTCCGGCTGTGGGAGATATTAGAAGAGTTCTTGTTTCTCTTGCAGAAACGGAACCTCTCGTGATGGAATTATTTAATTATCGTTTCCATACGACAAGTGATTTAGATGGACATACCGTAGGAAATTTACTTTTAACCGCTATGACAGAAATTACGGGTAATTTATCGGATGGAATAGAAGCTTTAAGTAAAGTTTTAAATTTAAAAGGAAAAGTAGTTCCTCTAACGGAAGATAATGTTGTTTTAATGGCCGAAATGGAAGATGGAAACCTTGTTGAAGGAGAACACAATATCACGGTAGATAAAAGGAAAATAAAACGTGTTTTTTATAAGGAAGAACCAGTACCAACTGTTGCGGCTTTAAAGGCAATAGAAGAAGCTGATTTAATTATTCTTAGTATGGGTAGCCTATTTACTAGTATTATTCCTAATCTCATTTGTAATAAAATTGTCGAAGCCCTAGAAAATAGTCCTGCAAAAATTATGTATGTTTGTAATATGATGACGCAACCAGGAGAGACGGATAACTTTACCGTAACAGATCATGTTAACATGTTAAATCAATATTTAGGAAAAAGAAAAGTAGATGTTGTCATTGCGAATAACGGAACGGTTCATCCTGATTTGGCTCAAAAATATGAGACATTAGAACAAAAAGATCCCGTTATTTATGATGTCAAGAATTTTAAGAAAATGGATAATCAAGTTATTGGCGATGATTTGATAGCTATTTCTAATAATATGATTCGTCATAATGTTACCAAATTAGGATTTCATATTTTCGCATATTTGATGCAATTGTAGGTGATCGTATGTCTTTTACAAGTACAGTAAAAAATGAAGCAAGTAAGTTAGAAACAGAAAAAATAGAAAAAATAGCCGAGTTATCGGCTTTTCTTAAAAATAGTGCCACCATAGAAGAAAGCATAAAGGTTACAACGGAAAATGCTTCTGTAGCAAGACTTATTTTCAATTCTTTCAAAGAACTTTATGGCGTATTTGCTAAGATTACCGTTCGAAAGGGATACAATTATAATAAGAATTATATCTATATTCTAGAGGTAGTAAAAGAGATAGAGCAGATAAAAAAAGATTTGTGTTTAGAGGAAACCATTCCTAGTTCCTATTTAATAGATGATGATGCTTCTAAAAGAGCTTATTTACGGGGACTTTTTCTTTCTTGTGGAAGTATTAATGATCCTAAAAAATCACGATACCATTTGGAGTTTTTAGTAAGTACATTAGAATATGCTAAATTTTGTTCTCGTCTTATTAATGAGTATGGATTAAATAGTAAAGTATTAAAAAGAGAAAATAAATACATGATTTATGTTAAAGAAGCAGAGAAAATAGGGGATTTCTTACGAATGATTCAAGCGATTCAAGCTCTTTTCTACTATGAAGATATCCGTATTTATAGAGATCATAAAAATATGACGAATCGCTTAAATAATTGTGAACAGGCAAATGTCGATAAGATTGTAGAAACCGCTATGAGGCAAGTGAAAGATATTGAATGCATTCAAGAATCTGCTGGACTGGATCTATTAGATGAAAAAGAACAGATTGCGGCAATTTATCGCCTAAAATATAAAGAGGCTTCTTTACAGGAATTAAGTGAAATTATTAGTATTGAAACGGGTGAAAAAATTACAAAGTCTGGTCTTCATCATCGTTTCCATAAGATTAAAGAGATGGCTTCCCGTATTCGTAAGAAAGAAAAGGGATAATCTCTTTTTTTTGTTTTGCTAAAGACAAGAAAGTAATTTTATAGTATAATATTGGTATCTGGGGTGATAGAATGGAAACATTATTTAATAAGTTAACAGAAATTTTATCCAAATATCAAAGAATTATTATTATGTCTCATAGCAATCCCGATTTAGATGCCATTGGTTCTTCGATGGGACTTTATCGTATCTTAGTAGAAATGGGGAAAGAGGCCTATATTTTTTTAGAAAAGAAAGATACAAAAGAGTATAATAGTTCTGTAAAACAAGCTTTAGAAAGGGTTAGGAATATCGAATACTTATACCCTAGTACTTATAAAGAAAAATTAGATCAAGATACGGTACTTATCATTTTGGATGTTCACCAAAAAGAAAGAGTGGAATATCCAAAATTAGTAGATGAGGCAGAAAATGTCATTGTATTAGATCACCATATTAAGGATAATTCTTATATCAAAGAAACGGAATTGTTCTATATTGATTCTACGATGTCTAGTATGGTTGAATTAATTGCCCATTATGCCAAATATTATGGTGTTAATCTAGGAATTTTAGTCTCTACTGTTATGCTTGCAGGAATGGAAATCGATACGAATGGTTTCAACTTAAAGACAACAGAAAAAACGTTTGAAACGGCTGCCTATTTAACAAGCATGGGAGCAGATAGTGTATTAAAACAAACGCTTTTAAAAGAAAGTAAGGATGAATATTTAAGAAGAGCAGATTTTATTAAAAGTAGTTTTATTTTCCATAAGAATATCGCTATGTGTGTCTTACCTATTCCTAATTGTGCGAAAGAGTCTTTAGCAGAAGTAGCAGAAGAACTTTTAAATTTTGAATATGTAGAAGCTTCTTTTGCGATAGGACAGTTATCCGAAAATGAAATTGGTGTTAGTGCACGTTCTATGGGGAATATCGATGTCTGTGAAATTATGAAAAAAATGGGTGGTGGTGGTCATGCCACAAATGCTGCCTGTCAAATACCAGATAAAACGGTAAAAGAAGTAGAGCGGATGCTTAAAAAAATATTGGGGGAGATTTTATGAAAATTATCTTATTAGAAGATGTAAAAAAACAAGGAAAAAAAGGGGATATTTTAGAAGTAAAAGATGGCTATGGCGCATTTCTTATTAAAAACAAACAAGCTGTCGTTGCTTCTAAAATGGGATTAGATCGTTTACAAAGAGAAAATGACGCAAAAGCAAAAGAAGAGGAAGAACTTTATCAAAAAGCTTTAAAAGATAAAGAAAAACTAGAAAAAGTAGAACTCTCTTTTCAAGTAAAGACAGGCGCTATGGATAAAGTATTTGGTAGCGTGAGTCCAAAACAAATTGCAGATGCCCTAAAAGAAAAGGGATTTTCTATTGATAAAAAACAAGTAAAAGAAAAAGAGGCGTTATCTACTTTAGGATATCATGAAGTAGAAATTGAACTTTCTAAAAAGGTAAGTGCTATAGTAAAAGTTCATTTAACAAAATAATCAGTAGGGAGGTTTTGTTATGCCAGAAAAGACAATACCACATAGTATCGAGGCAGAACAATCTGTTCTCGGTTCTATGTTTCTAACCAAAAAAGCCTTACAAAAAGGGCTTGAATTGTTAATGCCAGAGGATTTTTTTCTTGATTCTCATAATAAAATATTTACATGCATTAAATCTGTAGATGAATCAAAGCGCCCTGTAGATATTACAACTGTGTCTGAAGAATTAAATCATCGAGGATGGCTAGAAAAAATTGGGGATATTTCTTATCTAGCTGAGATTATTAATGCAGTTCCTACAACAGCAAATATTGATGAATATATCAATATTGTATCTGAAAAATCCTTGCTTCGTAAGTTGATTGATGAGGCTACCTCTATTGTGAAAGATAGCTATCAAGTCGGTGCGAATATCGGGGACTTTTTATATCAATCTCAAAAGAAAATAGCTGATGTATCACAAGGGTTAAGGGGTTCAGAATTTAAGGATATTCAAACCGTATTAACGAAAACTCAATCTGATTTAGAAGCACTTGCTTCTAATAAAGGGGATATTACTGGAATTCCTAGTGGATTTTATGATTTAGATAAAATCACTTCTGGTTTTCACCCTAATGAATTTATTATTATTGCCGCTCGTCCAGGTATGGGAAAAACAGCAATTGCTCTTAACATGGTTACCAATATGGCAATTCATTCAAAAAAGACAGTTGCGCTTTTTAACATGGAAATGGGAGCAGAACAATTGGTTACGAGAATGTTATCGTCTGTTGGGAAAATTGAAAGTACCAAATTACGGACAGGAGCTTTAGAGCATACCGATTGGAAACGTGTAAATGAGGCGATTAGTCGTCTTTCGGACACAAAGATTTTTATTGATGATACGGCAGGTCAAACGGTTGCAGAAATCCGTTCTAAGTGTCGTCGTTTAAAGAGTTCTCTAACAGGATTAGATATTGTTTTTATCGACTATTTAACCTTAATTCAAAGTGCGAATAAGGGAGGTAGTACTGGTCAAAATAGGCAACAAGAAGTTGCGGATATTTCAAGAGCCTTAAAAACGATGGCGATGGAATTAGAAGTTCCTGTTATCGCGCTATCTCAATTATCGCGTGGTATTGAACAGAGAACAGATAAAAAGCCAATGCTTAGTGACTTAAGAGAATCTGGAGCTATTGAGCAAGATGCCGATTTGGTTGCTTTTCTTCATTGTACAGATGAAGAACGTGAAAAAGAAGATAGTCTTATGGAATTTGTTATTAGGAAACACCGTAATGGTCCTTTAAAAGATATTCCTCTTTTATTTCAAAGAGCTACGGGAACTTTTGTGAATGTAGCAAATAGCGGTGTGACAGAAGAATAGGTGATTTTATTGAAAAAGTATCTAACGATATTTTTAATGGTAATTCTTAGTATTGGTATTTTTTTCTTACAGTTTCACTATAAGAAAACTTATCAGCCTCATACTTATTACCAAGTTTATTTAGATGAGGAAGTAGTGGGAATTATTGCTCAGGAAGAGGAACTAGAAAAATATATTAGTGAGCAGGGAACACTCATCAAAGAACAAGTAATAGAGTACCAAAAAGAAGTAGAGACATTAAAAGCAATTGATGCCCTACTTACTTCTAAGGTAAAGGGAAGTTCTACTTATTTTGAATTAGTGAAAAAGTATGATGAACTTTACCGTTTAGTTGGAGAAAAAGGAACATTTAAGGAAGAGGCAAGAGAAGAAGTAGAAAAACTCTTTAACAGTCTTACCATAGATCGTAAAGATAGTTATGTAGCGCAAGACCATATTGCGCATTATGAGAATTTAGTAGAGGGATTCACTCAAACTTTTCATAGTCAAAAACAAGCATTGAATGACTTTTTAAAGGCGAATCTTGATAAATTAAAATTAACAGAATCAGAAAGATATCAAGTCGATACCTATTTTAATGGTCAATTACAAGAAATCTCCTATCCAAAACAAAAATATATGGAAAACTATATTGAAACGAATGAAGCTTATTTGTATTCTAGTGATATTTATAGTCCAATTGGTATTCATGTTGAAAAAATCAATACCTATCATGCTGATTTAAAACCAGTTGAAGAAGTATATGATTATATTGTTTCTAAAAAACCATGTACGATTGAAGGATATCAATTTCGTATTAAGAAAAATGAAGAGCAAGATGTTTCTCCTTCCATGATGGTGGGTGCTTACTTATTAGAAGATTATCAAGATATGATGGATACTAGAAAAGATGATGTTATTGTTTATGTAACAAAAGAGGAAGTCTTTAAAGAAGCAGTAGAAGAATTAGAGGCTATTTTTACAGGATCTGAGGCTTTTGAAAACTATCAAAAAGGAACTCAAGAAGAAATTAAAGATACGGGTTCCCGTATTGATGATGTTTATATTTCAGAAGGAATTACTGTCAAAAAGGAAAATATTTCTATTGGAGAAAAAATCTATAACGATGCCGATGAATTATCCAGCTATTTACTCTATGGCGATAATAAGAATGAGAAAACAATCTATGCGAAAGCAACTGATAATATTTTATCGCTTACCTATGAACAGGGAATTACATTAGAAGAATTTTTCTTATCTAATCCTTCTTTTACAAGTGTTAATAATATTTTTTATAACAATCAGCCAATTGTCATTGCGCAAACCGATCCCAAAATTAGCGTAGTAGTAGAATCTTATACCGTAGAAGATAAAGAAGTAAACTATGATACGGTAGAGGAATATAGCTCTAGTTTGAATAAAGGAATGCGTGAAGTAAAACAAAAAGGTAAAAATGGTGTAGAAAGAGTTTCTCAAAGTGTCCGTAGTGTGAATGGGGCTATTGCTTATATCAAACCGGATACGACAACGACTTTAAAGAAAGCACAAAATGAAATTATTCTAGTAGGGACCAAAGATGTTCCTGGTGTTGGTAGTCTTTCTTCTTGGTATTGGCCAACAAGAAAAGGTTACAGTATTTCTTCTTACTATGGATATCGTAAAAATCCGTTTGGTAGTGGTCGTGAGTTACATACAGGATTAGACATTGCAGGAACAGGATATGGTTCTCCTGTCTATGCTTCTAACAATGGCGAAATTATTTATATGGGATATCAACAAGGTGGTTATGGAACCCATATGATAATTGATCACCATAATGGTTACTACACATTATATGGACATATGAGTGGATACGCTAAAGGAATGAGAGAAGGAATTAAAGTTGCTCGTGGACAAGTAATTGGTTATGTAGGAAGTTCAGGAGCTGCAACTGGTCCACATCTTCATTTTGAAATTAGACGTTGTAAGGAATATAGTACAAGATGCTTCTTAAATCCTTTACCATATTTGAGGAAATAATATGAAGTTTTGTGTTTTAGCAAGTGGTAGTAAAGGAAATTCTACTTATGTAGAAACCGAGAAACACCACATTTTAATCGATGTAGGAATGACCTGCTTACAAATTGAAAAAAGATTAGAGGAGCGTGGAATAGATCCTAACATTATCGACATGGTGCTAATTACCCATGCTCATACTGATCACGTATCTGGTCTTCCTGTGTTTTTAAAGAAGCATCATCCACAAGTATACATAACCGAAAAAATAGAAAAAGAAGCAAATTTAAAATTAGATCATCCGATTTATATTGAAAAAGAAATTACTTTAGAAAATTTAAAAATTTATGCTATTAAAACTTCTCATGATACGGATGATTCCAATGGTTATATTTTAGAAGAAAATGGAAAATCTCTTGTTTATGTAACCGATACGGGATATGTGAATGAGCGATATCATAAACTATTACAGAATCGAAGTGCTTATGTCTTTGAGAGCAACCATGATGTTGAAAGGCTAATGAATAATCCTCATTATCCGCATCAAACCAAAATTCGTATCCTAAGCGATAGAGGCCACTTATCGAATGAAGATTCTGCTTATTATCTTTCTAAATTTATTGGAAGTAATACAAAAGTTGTGTTTCTTGCCCATTTAAGTGAAGAAAATAATACCCCAGAATTAGCGAAACAATCTTTGATGAAAGAATTAGAAATACACCAAGTTCCTTTTTCTAATATTCAAATTGCCCTTCAAAAAGAGGCTACGGAGTTAATTACTTTATGATTAAAATTATTAGTGTAGGAAAAATAAAAGAGGCCTATTTCAGACAGGCGATAGAAGAATATGCTTTAAGAATTTCGAAATATACCAAACTAGAAATGATAGAATGTAATGACTATAGTGGTATGGATATACCTTCTATCTTAGAAAAAGAAAAAGGGGAAATCTTAAGACATGTTGGAGAAAAAGACTATATGATTTCTCTAGAGATTGAGGGAAAAGAGATGAACTCTTTAGATTTTGCAGATAAATTAGATCAAACTTTCCTATCACATTCTACGATTACTTTTTTGATTGGTGGGTCGTATGGTCTTCACGATGATGTGAAGAAAAGAGCGAATTATGCGTTATCTTTTTCTCCTATGACATTTCCTCATCAATTGTTTCGTGTGCTTTTATTAGAGCAAATTTATCGTGCTTATAAGATTCAAAATCATGAATCTTATCATAAGTAAAAGGAGGATTTTATGGCAAAATATTGTCCCAATTGTGGTTATGAAATGAAAGATGAACATAGGGTCTGCGCAAATTGTGGGATGCCTTATCAAGACCATATCGAAGAGATGAATGTACAAAGTTATACACAGCCCCCAAATTATAATCAACCAAACTATCAACAGCCTATGAATTATAGCAATCCAAATTACCAGCAACCTTATTATGGATATTATCAGCAGCCAGTTGTAGAACAAAATGTGGGAGTTGGTTGGGTTATTTTAGCGGTATTGATTCCCATAGTAGGATGGATTTTCTGTGGAATTTGGTCTAGTACAAAACCGAAAACAGCAAAAGCGATGGGAATTGCTGCCACGATTAGTTTTATTTGTAATCTTATTATCAGTTTCTTTCTTCCTATTCTTGCATTGTTTTTTGAATAAAATGAAAAAAATCTACTCAATATAGAGTAGGTGAGGATATGAAAAAAGTACTTGTTCTAGTAGGAATTGGGATTGTTTATCTCATGATTGGTAAAATTACGACGGATTATCAGGTAATCCCTAAAGAAGCCATTCGTATTCGGGTCATTGGAAATAGTAATCAAGCAAATGATCAAACAATCAAAAAAGAAATTAAGTCCGACTTAGAGCAGTATTATTATCAACTTTTAAAAGATGTTAAGGGCGTTGATTCGGCAAGAGATGTAATTGAAAAAAGTATTCCAGAAGCATCTAAGATTGTCTCTTCTATTCAAGGAAACGATAATTTTACGATTCAATATGGAAAAAATTATTTTCCTGAAAAAGAATATAAGGGAATTCTTTATGAAGAGGGATATTATGAATCACTAGTTGTAACCTTAGGGAAAGGATCTGGAAAAAACTGGTGGTGCGTATTATTCCCACCCCTTTGCTTAATCGATGAGGAAACCGATGAGGTAGAATATCGTTCTCTTGTTGTCGATTTGATTCAAAAATATTTTTAGTATAAAAAGGTATCCAAGTTAGTAAAATGATATAGGTGATTTTATGGAAATGATTACCATAATCCTTCTATCTATTTCTCTTTCGATGGATGCCTTTTCTTTGGCTCTTGCTTATGGCACTTTAAATATGGAAAAAAGGTTGTGTCAAAGGATTTCCCTCATGGTTGGAATTTTTCATTTTGTTATGCCATTACTAGGAATGAGTGTCAAGCGCCTTTTGGTAAACTATTCATCTATACCTTTCCATTTTATTACCTTTTTAATCTATATTTACTTAGGAATTATGCTTCTTTTAGAAGTAAGAGAAGAAAGAAAAGTAACCCCACTTTCCTCTTTTAAAGAACAAATGCTTTTTAGTTTTGCGGTTAGTATCGATAGTTTTACAGTAGGCATTGCCCTTTTTCATTTTACGCTTATAGCGCCCATTAGTTTTGCTATCTTTAGTGCCTCTTTTACGCTTTTAGGATTAAAGTTAGGAAGTAAGATTCGTGATTTACTCGGAAAAATAGCAGTTGTTATGGGAGCATTTTTCTTCTTCCTTTTAGCTTTTTTGCATCTTTAAACTGTCAAATATTTGACAGTTTTCTTAGTATCTTCTTTTATTTTATTGCAATCCTATAGGAGAAATACTATACTGTAGTTAGGTGATAATATGTTAGAAAACATGAGTAGAATGCTTTTGGATGCGAAAGCAAATAAATATGCAGTAGCTCAATTTAACATCAATAATCTAGAGTGGACACGCTTTATTCTAGAGAAGTGTGAAGAGTTAAAAACGCCTGTTATTTTAGGTGTTAGCGAGGGCGCTGGCAAATATATGGGTGGATATAAAACCGTTGTTTCCATGGTTAAAAACTTAATGGAATATTTATCCATTACGATTCCTGTTGCGATTCACTTAGATCATGCAAGTAGTTATGAGTCTTGTGTAGATGCGATAGATGCTGGATTTACTTCTGTTATGATTGATGCTTCTAAAGAAACCTTAGAGAAGAATATAGAGGTATCTAAAAAAGTGGTAGAATATGCTCATGCAAGAGGGGTTACCGTAGAAGGAGAAATCGGACACGTTGGTGGCCAAGAAGATGGCGTTGTAGGTGGAATTCTTTATGCGGAGGTATCTGACTGTGTAGAGTATGTTGCTAGTACAGGAATAGACTTTTTAGCGCCAGCTTTAGGTAGTGTCCATGGACCATATCATGGAGATCCCGTTCTTGCTTTTGACAGAATGGAAGAAATTAAAGAAAAGACCAATTTACCACTTGTACTTCATGGAGGAAGTGGCATTTATGATGAACAAATAAGACAAGCTATTTCTTGTGGAATTTGTAAGTTAAATATCAACACAGAATTACAACAAGCTTGGACAAAAGGGGTGAGAGAAAAATTAAGTAGTGATGCCGAGGTCTATGATCCTAGAAAAGTAATTAAAGCGGGAGAAGCAAATATCAAAGAAGCCATTGAAGCAAAAGTAGAATTGCTAGGTTCAAAAGATAGGGCTTAGATGAACACATCTAGGTAATTGACATATAGTAATATTGGAGGTTAGAATGAAAAGAATACGAATAGAAGGAGGATGTCCTCTTACAGGAACTATTCGCATTAGTGGTGCTAAAAACAGTGCGGTTGCTTTAGTACCAGCTTCTTTATTATCTGATGAAATAGTAAAAATAGATAACATTCCCAATATTTCTGATATTGATGCTTTAAATGAAATTTTAAAATATTTAGGGGCAAAAGTATCCAGAAAGGGAACCATTATGGAAATAGATTCTTCTAGTATTGTCAATAAAGAGATTCCAGAAGAAATTTCTAAAAAGTTACGAGCTTCTTACTATTTCATGTCCTCTTTACTTGGTAAATATAAACATGTAGAGATGTACTTCCCAGGTGGGTGTTCTATCGGTGCTAGACCAATTGACCAGACATTAAAAGGATATCGTGCTTTGGGAGCAGTTGTTAAAGAAGAAGGAAATAAATATATCATTGATGCGGAAGAATTAAAAGGTGCAGAAGTTTATCTAGATATGCCTAGTGTAGGGGCTACTGTAAATACCATTTTAGTAGCGGTTAAAGCGAAAGGAACAACTATTATTGAAAACGCTGCTAAAGAACCAGAGATTGTTAATGTCGCAACCTTCCTAAATAATATGGGAGCGAAAATAACAGGAGCAGGTACTAGTACTATTCATATTACCGGAGTAGATTACTTAGGTAGCTGTTTTACAGAAGTCATTCCTGATAGAATAGAGGCAGGAACTTATATGATAGCAGGAGCACTAGTAGGAGAGAATTTACGTATTGAAAATATTATTCCAGAACATGTGGATTCTCTTATTAATAAATTAAAAGAAATGGGCGTTTCCATAAAAGAAGAAGAGGATGCAGTGGTGATTAGTAAGGGGGAAAATTTAAAAGAAGTAGATGTTAAAACTCTAGGTTATCCAGGTTTTCCAACAGACTTACAACAGCCACTAACAACCCTCCTTACCCAGTGTAAGGGGGAATCTATTTTAGAAGAGACTATCTACGAAAATCGTTTTAAAAATGTTCCTTATTTAAAGGACATGGGAGCAGATATTGAGATTGTAGGTAAAAAAATTTATGTTAAAGGGCCTACTTCCCTTGTTGGAAGTGAGGTAGAAGCAACTGATTTAAGAGCGGGAGCTTGCCTCATTTTAGCAGGTTTAAAAGCAGAAGGAAAAACGACTATCAATAATGTAGAACATGTTTTAAGGGGATATGAAAACATTATTGAAAAATTAACCAATGTAGGTGCTAAAATAGAAATTGAAGAAATATAATGAAGTAGCGTTAAGCTACTTTTTTTGGTGATTTTATGAAAAAAATACTTTTTCTTATTTCATTAGTTATTTTATTTTTCTTTATTTATCAGGTTACTTTTCAAAAGGAAACTCTATTCTTTACAATTGGCAGTAAAGAGGGTGACATTTATTATGACAAAGAGGATTTAAGAATTACAGAAATTAGTATGGCCATTGAACAAAATGAGTTAGTTCGCAATCGAACCTTTCAAAACATTTTAGTGAAAGCAAGTACCATTCAAATAGACTTGAATAAAATCGTTCGTCTTACTACTTATCAGGCTCTTCTAGTAGAACTAGATGATTTAGAAGAGTTATTCTCTCTCATGCGTAAATATTGTAAAGAAAAAATTAAATTAATTCCTTTAAAAGAGTCTTCTGAAATGGCCGAGTACATGAATCAAAAAATATCTATATTAGGAAAAAAATATGATATAATAATATCGAGGTGAATTTATGAACAGAGTTTTTTCTAAAATATTCATGTGGCTTTGTGTTGGCCTAGCTGTAACCTTTGGTGTAGCCTATGTAGTCGCTACGAATGAAAATATGGTTTACAATTTATTTGGTGGCGGAAAATACATCATTGTATGGCTTTTAGAATTAGTAGTTGCTGTAGTCTTAGCCGTTAGAATTCGAAAGATGAATTATTTAACTTCGGTTATCCTTTATCTTCTTTATTCCGGCTTGACAGGACTTACGTTATCGTCCATTTTTATTCTTTATGATATCATGTCTATTGTCTGGGTATTTGCCATTACAGCAGGAATTTTATTAGTATTTGGTATTATTGGTTTTGTTACAAATATCGATCTTACAAAAATAGGCATCTATTTATTAATGGGAGTACTCGCTATTTTAGTTGCTTCTCTTATCAATATATTTATTGGTAGTGAGACATTCAATTTAATTCTTTGTATTATCGGTATTGTTGTCTTTATAGGATATATTGCCTATGATGTTCAAGTTATTAAGAAAAACTTATATGGAATTGACGATGAGAATAAGTTAGCTATTTATGGAGCATTTGAATTATATTTAGATTTTATTAATATCTTCCTTGATTTATTAAGATTATTTGGAGATAGTAGAGATTAAGAGTAGATTTTCGTCTACTCTTTTGTTAAATCTAAAAAAGCCACTTTATTTTTGTTGCAATTCTTAAAAATATTTGCTACAATAGGAAAGAATTCATTATCTATGACTTATTTTAGTCATGGCGGAAGGAGCGTAAGGTTATGAAAAAAGATATTCATCCAAATTACGTTGAAACAAAAGTAACTTGCTCTTGTGGAAATACTTTTACAGTAAAATCTACAAATCCAGAGTTACATATCGAGGTATGCAACCAATGCCATCCATTC
The DNA here is from genome assembly GCA_947632115.1 of uncultured Bacilli bacterium. Lineage (GTDB taxonomy): Bacteria > Bacillota_I > Bacilli_A > RF39 > UBA660 > UBA5578. The sequence goes on along the minus strand of CANROB010000005.1, from coordinate 12,024 downwards.
TTTGTAGGTGGAAAAGAAGGAACAAATGCTTCTAAGGCTGGTCGTGTAGAAAAATTCAACCGTAAATATGGTCTAACAAATGAAAAATAAAAGAAAAGCTACTAAGAATTTAGTAGTTTTTTTGTATAAAATTATAGATAATCTCCATATTAAAAATGGTGATGATATGGCAAATTTTCTTCCTGTTCTTTATCGTGCATTTATTTCGTTAGCGACTCTTTTTATTGTTGCCAAAATCTTAGGAAAAAAACAAGTTTCGCAATTTAGTTTATTTGACTATGTGATTGGAATATCGATTGGAAACTTTGCTGCCGAAATGACGATTAATCTCGATTCTCCAGAATTTGATGGCATTTTAGCGGTTTTAATATTTGGCTTTATTGCCTATATTGTTTCTTATCTTGCCCTTCATAGTATTCATCTTAGACGATTTTTTATGGGAGTACCAACCATTATTATTCAAGATGGCAAACTATTGAGAAATAATATGAAAAAGGCTAGACTAGATATGAATAACTTACTAGAAGAAGCGAGGATAAAAGGATATTTTGATCTATCTCAAATTCAGTATGGAGTGATGGAAGCAAACGGGGAAATTAGTTTTTTACCCTATGCAGAATATCAACCTTTAACGCCTAAAGTGATGAATCAAAAAGTTACAAGGGACTATTTAATGGGAAATGTTATCATTGATGGTAGAATATTATCCCAAAACTTGCGTCACTTTGGCAAAGATGTTTCTTGGTTAAAAAAACAAATTCATGATAAAGGATATCAGGAAAAAGATATCTTGCTTGCTACTTTAGATGAGACAGGAAAATTAACCATTTTTAATGGAAATGAAAATATCATTCCCTTAGATGTACTAGAATAGACAAAACAAAAAAAGTTTGTTATAATTCCGTTAGAGTGTGATGATATGAATGATTATTTGAATTTAGCTCTAACCATGGCAACGATTTTAATCCCTGTATTTGCAACTATTTATACCGGACATATTCGTATTAAAAATGAAAATCGGGAGGAACATAAGCCCTATTTAGTCCTAGGGGAAATTAAGAAAATAAATGTCATTGACAGATTCGTTTATTACTTTATTATTCGGGGAAATCGTTTCTTAAAAAAAGATAGTAATGAGGCTGTTTTAGATAGTAAAAATGACGATAATATTATGCTTTCTTTAACGCTTAATAATATCGGTTATGGGGTTGCTAGTAACATTAAATTATATAATTTAAAAACAGCAAAACCCGTTTTAGGAGTACAAGAAAGATCAGAATCTTTAAATCAAAAACGGTTTACTACTTTTGATATTTCTAAGGATACGGAAAAATCTTTTCAAACTTGTATTTTAGTAAGTAAGGAAAATGATGAGATTGTTCCTGAGAGACACTGTATCCTTTGTGTCTATCAAGATTTAAATCACAATATCTATGATTTTATTATTGGTATTAATGTTAAAAAAGAGGGAACGTATGATTTTTTTGCTTATCAAAGAAGTAGTCATAGTTACTCTAGACTGAAGTCTAATTATAAATCTAAGTATCGTTCTATTATGAGACAGTACCGGAAATAACTAGGAACCTAGTTATTTTTTTGTGAAAAAGAAATTCTTTACTTTATAAAATATTAGTGATATAATCCATAAAGTGTGAAAAAGAGGAGTTAGTGTATGAAAAAGAGAAATATTGCTATTATTGCCCATGTTGACCATGGAAAAACCACTCTTGTAGATAAGTTGCTATCATCTTCTGGAACATTTCGTGAAAATGAAGAAGTACAAGAAAGAGCACTAGATTCTAATGATATTGAAAGAGAACGTGGAATTACGATTTTAGCAAAGACAACGGCTATTAATTATAAGGATTATCGTATTAATATTTTGGATACTCCAGGACATGCTGATTTTGGTGGTGAAGTAGAACGAATTATGAATATGGTAGATGGCGTTTTACTTGTTGTAGATGCTTATGAAGGAACCATGCCACAAACACGATTTGTTTTAAAGAAGGCAATGGAAGCAGGCGTAAAACCGATTGTCATCGTTAATAAAATTGATAAAGAATCTGCTCGTCCAAAAGAAGTAGTCGATGAAGTGATGGATTTATTTATCGATTTAGGAGCTGATATCGAGGATTTGGATTTCCCTGTTGCTTATTGTTCTGCTATTCAAGGAACCTCTTCCCTAGATCCAGATGTTTCTACGCAAGAACCTGGTATGGAAAAAATCTTAGATATGATTATTGACTATATTCCAGAACCAAAAGTAGATGTAGAAGGATCTTTACAATTTCAACCTGCCCTACTAGACTATAACGACTTTGTTGGAAGAATTGGTATTGGTCTTGTTAAAAGAGGAAAAATAAAAGTAAATGAAATGGTTAGTTGTGTCCGGATTGATGGAACCATCAAACAATTCCGGGTTGCTAAAATCTATGGCTTTTTAGGATTAAAGAGAATTGAAGTAGAATCTGCCGAAGCAGGAGATATTATTGCTATTGCTGGTTTACCTGATATTTCCGTTGGAGAAACGGTTTGTGATATTGGAAAAGAAGAGGCACTTCCTATTCTTCATATCGATGAGCCAACTTTGCAGATGACATTTGGTGTAAACTCTTCTCCATTTTGTGGAAGAGAGGGTAAAATTTTAACAGCAAGAAAAATTGAAGAACGCCTAATGAAAGAAACCGAACGAGACGTTTCCTTAAAAGTCGTTCCTAATGATAATGAGTCATTTATCGTATCCGGAAGAGGAGAATTACACCTTTCTATTTTAATTGAAAATATGCGAAGAGAAGGATTTGAACTTCAAGTATCGAAACCACAAATCATTAAAAAGGTAATCGACGGTGTTACTTGTGAACCTTATGAAGATGTTCAAATTGATGTTCCAGAAGAATATGTTGGTTCTGTTATCGAGGCCCTTGGCAATCGTGAAGGAATCATGGAAAATATGGAATCCAAAGAAGGTCAAGTAAAACTTCACTATACGGTACCAACAAGAGGCTTAATTGGATTCATGACAGAATTCATGACGATGACAAAAGGATATGGAATTATGAACCATACCTATAAAGAATATCGAAAAGAAGCAAGTTCTGAAATTGGTTATCGTAAGTTTGGCGTACTAGTATCTGTTGAAAATGGGAAAGCAACCGCTTATGCTTTGGGTCAATTAGAAGATCGTGGTGTGATGTTCATCGAGCCAGGAACCGAAGTTTATGAGGGAATGATTGTTGGGGAAGGAAATCATGATAACGATTTAGCGATTAATGTTGTCAAAGGCAAAAACCTTACCAATACGCGTAGTTCTTCAAAAGATCATACGGTTGTTTTAAAACGTCCAAAAGTGATGAGTCTAGAAGAGTGTCTTGATTATATTAATGAAGATGAACTAGTAGAGGTTACTCCTAAGAGCTTTAGAATGCGTAAAAAAATATTAAATACAGCGGAAAGAAAGAAGCTAGAGGGTAAAAAGAACATAGAAAAGTAGTAAACTTTACTATTTTTTCTTGATTTTTAGCAAAAAGTGTTGCAAAAACATGAAAAATGTGTTACATTTAAATTACTTAATAGAAGGGGCAATTGATATTCTCCATTATAAATGAGGAAAATGATTTTTCGGAATCATCCACCAAAATGAGTAAGAAGAAAATATCTCTAATTATGTATTACGATAATAATGCATAACGCCCACCTTATGTAGGAATAACAAAAATTAGGACTACATATATGGATATCCTGATGAAGGATCTTATCATCTATTAAGTATATAGCTATATGGGGAAAGCGACCCTGGATAAGTAGTTTCTTTTAAGACTAAAAAAGAAGCTAATTCAAACTGGGACAACGTCTAGTCAACGTTGTCTTTTTTTGTTTTCATTTACATTTTTTCTCTTTTATATTATAATAATCATATTTTAAAAAAAGAGGTTTTGTAGATGAATAAGTTAAGCCGTATTCAGGCAGGAAATAAAATATTAAAATATTTCTATCATAAGAATGCTTCTTTAGGGGACGAACAGATTGGTGAACAATTTTATCGCTTTTTATTGAAAGAGGAAAAAGAATCTGTTACGCTTTGTTTTCAGTATGATATTTCTTTAAAGCAACTGGAAATCTATAAAAAAGATATGATGTTAGAAATTCTTCTTAGTTGTTATGAGTATCTTTCCTATGTTAGAACATTTGCTGAAATTTCTTCTGTAGAAATCGAATTATTAAAAGATTTAGATACTATTCCTTTTTCGTTACAAAACCTTTATGCCTATTTTTGTGATGCGAAAAATGAAGCAAAAATAAGGAAAGCTATTATAGATTACATGGTTTATAGTACACAAAATCAAGATTTTAAACAATTATGCTTTGATCACAATCTTGATGAACCACATGAATTTTCATGTAAATTATCGAAATATATTAGTTATATAGAAGCTGCCGATATGCTTGTCTCTCTTTATGAGGAAATTGATAATCAATATCAAGAAATTTTAGAAGAGGGAGAAGAGGACGAAGAAGAGGAAGAGAATTTAGAGGGAGGAGAACTTCTTTATTGGGAAGATGTACAAGGTTCTTTCCTTTTTGAAAATGAACAACTAGAAGTGTTTTCTGCTGTTTTATATTTCTTAGAAAATTTTTATGGCGATAAGTTTGATATGGATGACTTTATTGGTTATTTCATGAGTATCGTTTATGCAATTCTTTTGGAACAACAAAAAAAAGGCGCATTAACTTTTATGGACCAAGAAATGTTAAAACTTTTAAGCCGAAAGGATTTTTCTTTTGAATTTGTAGTAGAATCTTTTTGGTATTCTAAAGAGTATGTGTTTGATGCCGTAGCGTTATTTTCTAGGGAATATCATAAACACCCGAAAGAAATTTTTTCGTTTCGTGAACAATATAAAATCCCATTTATTACTAAGCGGTTTCATCTTTTAGATCCTTTCTATGAAAAACCAAAAGGAAATTATTCCCTTATGTATTGGGGTGGACCTATTACTCCTTTATTGGAAGAGATTTTAAATGAAAAGAGAGAAATCTCTCCAACTACTTATAAAAGAGATATTTATAAGATTATGACGGATAAAAAAGAAGGAGAAAGTGTTTTTACAGAAAAGAAATTAGAACAAAAAAATGTTCCTTTTTACCAAAATTTAATGAAACGTTATTTAGCGCGTAAATTTTTAGAGGAAGTTGCTAGTAAACCTATAGGAATTTTATCTTTAGAAGAAATGAATCTTTATTTTCGCATGATGAAGTCTCGTATAGAGTATCAAGATATGCAAGAATTATTTCAGACAGGATATTCCTCTTTTATCGATGCTTACTTTAAAATTCATGATCAAGGCGAGTCTTATGAAAAAGGACTAATTCGTCATCTTTTGAATCAAAACTTACTAGAGAAAATTGCGAAAATAGACCCTACGATTTCAGGAGATTCTATTTATCTAAAAACCGTTAATGAAAGCCCCTTTTATCGCCAATTAGAAGAAAAAGGAATTCCTGATATGATTTTAGAGTTACAAGAATTATCCCGTAAAGATCCTGCTTCTTGTCAGAATATTTTAAAAGAGATTCTTGTGATGAATTATTATTATGAAAAAGATCATCAAAAAGAAGAAATATCTACCAAGGTTATGGAATTATTAGAAGGAGACGCCCTTTTAGATTCTTTTTATCAAGAAATCTTAGAAGAGAAAGATTTATTAAGAGAACTTTTAACGCGATATCAAAAAGAAGAGACGGATACCAAATGGCCATTAAGTTATGAAGAAAGAGTAGAATTCATTCCTAAGATTAAACAAAAACTATATCCCGAAAAAAAGAAAACGGATAACCCTTTTTAAGGAAGAGAAAGATTATCCGTTTTTGATAGATTTATAGGAAGATTTGTGATAAAATGAATATAAGAAAGTATTAGAAAAAGGTGATAAAATGGGAAAAATTATCGCATTTGTCAATCAAAAAGGAGGCGTTGGCAAAACAACGTCTAGTATTAACTTAGCAGCTTCTTTAGGTCTTCTTGGGAAAAAGACTTTACTTGTAGATTTAGACCCACAAGGAAATAGTACAACGGGAGTAGGGATTAATAAAAGCGAATTAAAAGCTAGTATGTATGAACTACTAACAGATCAAGCCACAATCAAAGATGTTATTATAAAAACCAAATTTAAAAACCTTTATACCATTCCTGCTTCTATTAATTTGGCGGGAGTCGATATGGAGTTAATGGAATTATCTAGAGGAAATAAAAAATTTGCAGCCCAACTACAGTTAAAGAAGCATTTATCACAAATTGCCGATATTTTTGATTATATTATTTTAGATTGTCCACCTTCTTTAGGATTAATTACTACGAATGCTTTAGCAGCCGCTAATTCTGTTATTATTCCTGTACAGTGTGAATTTTTTGCGTTGGAAGGAATTATGCAACTTCTAAATTCTATTATGATTGCGCAAAAGAAACTAAACCCAGAACTAGATATTGAGGGTGTTTTACTCACTATGCTTGATAATAGAACCAATTTAGGGTTAGAGGTTGTAGAAGACATTAAGAGTTATTTTAAAGAAAAAGTATATGATACAATTATTCCTAGACTTGTAAGATTATCAGAGGCTCCAAGTCATGGAAAACCAATTCACGCCTACGATCCAAAGAGTAGGGGAACAGAGGCTTATTTAAATTTAGCCAAAGAGGTGATAGAAAGAAATGGAAACTAAAAAGAGAGCTTTAGGAAAAGGATTAGAGCAATTATTCAATACCGAAAATTTAGATTTAGACAGTTTTGAAAGAAGCGTTTATGAATCTGCTAGCAAAGAGGAAATTATTGAAATTCCTCTAGAAGAATTACGTCCCAATCCTTATCAACCTAGAAAAGTATTTCATGAAGAGTCTTTAAAGGAATTAACAGAATCTATTAAAGAACATGGTGTTTTTCAACCAATTATTGTGAAGAAAAGCATCAAAGGATATGAGATTATCGCTGGAGAGCGAAGAGTTCGCGCTAGTAAAATGGCAGGATTAGAAACGATTCCTGCGATTGTGAGAAATCTAGACGATAATCAGATGATGGAAATTGCCCTTTTAGAGAACTTACAAAGAGAGAATTTAAGTGCAATTGAAGAGGCGGTTGCCTATAAAACCATGATTGATAAATTAGGATTAACTCAAGAAGAACTAAGTGTGAAAGTAGGAAAGAGTAGAAGTTATATTACCAATATGTTAGGACTTTTGCGCTTACCAAAAGAAATTCAAGAAATGGTTAGTAATAATCAACTTAGTATGGGTCACGCTAGAGCATTATCTAAATTAGATGATGAAGAAAAAATTCTTGCTTTAGCAAAAGATATTGTGGAAAATAAAGTATCTGTTCGAAAGATTGAATTTCAAACAGGAGGAGAAACTAAGAAAAACAAGGTTACCAAAAGACCTGCTACCAAACGTTTAGAATTCAAATATGCAGAAGAATTATTATGTGAAAAATTAGATACGAAAGTACGTATCAAAGAAAACAAAATTGAAATTAGCTTTACGAATGTAGCTGATTTGAATCGTATTTTAGATATGATTCATATAAAGGAATAATTATGTTAGAAAAATTATTAGCGAAGGAGTTTATTGCTCCTATTCTTATTGTTGCGTTTAGTATTTTAATCTATGGTGTTATTAGTCGGATCGTGAAAAAAATTTTTCGTATTCGTTCTAAAAGAATCAATGAAAAAAGACAAAAGACCTTTGTGGGACTTGTCAATAATATCATCAAGTATTTTATTGTTTTAGTAGCTTTAATGATGATTTTAGAGGTTTATGGAATAGATACGAAATCACTAGTAGCTTCTCTTGGAGTTGTCAGTTTAGTAGCTGGACTTGCTCTTCAGGATTTATTAAAAGATATTATTGCTGGCTTTAGTATACTGTTAGAAGATCAATATTCTGTTGGGGATGTTGTGACCATTACAGGATTTACCGGAACGGTAATCTCTTTAGGATTAAAGACAACCAAAGTAAAAGCTTATACTGGCGAGGTAAAGATGATTTCGAATCGGAATATTAGTGAAGTCGTAAATCATTCTTTAGAAGAAAATAATGCATTAATTGATGTTTCTATTAGTTATGAGGAAGATGTCGAAAAAGTACTTACTTTTTTCCAAGATTTATGTAAGAGACTTAGTGAAGAATTGAAACTTACTCATGCAGCAGAGTGTTTAGGAGTAGAGGAATTAGCAGATAGTAGTGTTAATTTCCGTATTGTTGTTCCTGCTCCTTATGCAGATAAATTTACGCTTGCTAGAAACTTTAGAAAACGGATTAAAGAAGAATGTGATAAAGTGGGCATTGTTATCGCTTATCCACAATTGGTGGTTCATCATGGATAAAGAATATAAATTAGGAAGTATTGTTGTTATGAAAAAAGATCATCCTTGTGGCTCTAATGAATGGGAGATTACACGGATAGGAGCAGATATTAAAATTAAATGTTTAAAATGTGGTAGGAGTATCATGCTACCCAGAATTGAGTTTAATAAAAAGTTGAAAAAAGTAATTACATTATAGGAGGAGTAATCATGAAACGTGTGCGAAGAAAAATTAGTTTCGGACCTATTACGGTAATGATTTTAATTGGTGTCGTGATATCGATATTCAGTTTTATTCTTCAAAAAATCGGATTTCAGAGTACGGTAACAGACCCAGAAACCTTAGAGACAACGGTTGTTACGGTTAGAAATATTTTTAGCGTGGAAGGTTTGCGTTACATTATTGGAAATTCCATTAGTAATTTTAGAGCACTAGAGCCACTAGCCGTTATTGTTGTATCGTTAATTGCTGTTACGATATTAGAAGTAAGTGGTTTATTTCATTCGGCATTAAAAGGATTTCAAGGAGTTAGACCTTGGACAGTTACCTTTATAACCTTATTAATTAGTATGGCCTCTACGGTTTTGGGAGACTATAGTTATGCGCTTTTATTTCCTTTGATAGCGATTATCTATAAATATTTAAATCGTGATCCTAAACTTGGTATTATGACAGTATTTATTGGTATAACGATGGGATATGGTGCTAGTTTCTTATATAGCTATCAAGATGTAGTATTAGGGGCTATGGCAGAAGAAGCAGCCTTTGATGTTTTAAGTACCTATCAATTTGGACATTGGTCTATGATTTTTATGGAAATTGCTGCCGCATTCATTTTAACTATAGCGGGTACCTTTTTAATTGAAAAGAATTTAGCTAGAAAAGTAAGAAGAACAGAGGAAAAAGAATGGATTCATTCTCCAAAAGCAGTTCATATCACTTTTGGTATTTTTACAGTCTTGACGCTTTTATTAATCTATTCTATTATTCCAGGATTACCATTATCTGGTGGATTATTAGATACTGGCGCTGATTCTTATATGGAAATGCTATTTAGTAATCGTTCTCCTTTTAGAGAAGGTTTCTTAGTCATTTTTATGGGGATTACCTTAATTTGTGGGTATGTCTATGGTAAGATTTCTAGAAATATTAAAAGTAGTAAAGAATATAATCAAGCAATCTCTTTAACATTTCAAAATACTGGTTTTATTTTTGCGGGATTATTTTTCTTCTCTATTATGTTTAGTATCTTAGAGTGGACGAATATGGGAGATGTCATTTCCTTAAAATTAATTAATTTAGCGGGCCAAAGTCAGATGAGCGGTATTTTCTTAATTGGATTTATTATGTTCATTGAGATTTTAATTACCATGATTTATCCTGTGACAACACACAATTGGACCCTTGCTTCTCCTGTTTTAATCCCACTACTTATTCGTTCTAATATTTCTCCTTCTTTTGGATTAATGATTTTTAAGGCTGCAGATTCCATTGGAAAGTGTTTTACACCCTTCTATGTATTTTTTATTGTTATGTTAGGATTCCTATATAAATATGATACACAGGATGAAGATATTCAATTATTTGGTACTATGAAAAAGATGGCCCCAGTTCTTCTATGGTTATCTTTGATATGGATTGTAATTATTATTGGATGGAATCTACTTGGCTTTGCTATTGGTCCAGGTATTACACCTACTTTATAAAAGGATAGTAAGAGTATTTCTTCTATCTTTTTTATTTGCACTTTTTTTCCTTTTATGCTATGATAAGTGGCATTTAAGGGGGATTAGTGTGAAAAAGGTAGTACGAATTCAATTATTTGCGTCCATCTTTTTATTACTGACGGGATGCGCTATAGAAAAAGAAAATCCGGTTTCTGAAACAGAAGTTGTGATAGAAGCAACAACAGAAATAGATAAAGAACCTATAATAGAGACTATAACTGAAACGAATAAAGAAGTTGAAACCGAAAGTTCAGTAGAGAAACCCTTCACCAAAGCATCTGTTATAGAAGAGGATAGTCTATATTTTAAACGTGATTATAACACCAATTCTTTATCACCTGATGATTTGATTTTGACATTAGAGGAAAAAGGAATGAAGCCTCTTTCTTCTTCTAAAGAACCTTATTTTGACGTTTTATATTTTTGTGGAAATCAAGATGAACAGTTTTTAGATTTATTAGAAGTACCTTTTTGTTATACGGATGCCTATTTAAATGAAGGGGTAACGGCAAGAGTTTTAGAGCATGAAAATACTTATTTATATAATGCACAGGAAGATACTATTTATTGGGAACGCTTAAAAGAAGTTATCAAAAGAAATACGCAAGAATTAATAGAACACGATAAAGAGTATGAAAATGATGAAGATAATGAACTTTTATATAAAGGAATTGAAGAGTTAAGTGATGAAGATTTAGATACAGTCATTCAGCAATTAAAAACGGTTACAATGGATATTAAGAAAAAATATCCTACCTATGATATGGCACATTTAGCTTGTCTCCTTGAAAATTTATCTTTAGACTATCACACGAAAATAAATGTGTTTAATTCCGATGCTTTAGCGACTACTTCTGATGATGAAATTACTTGGCTTTTAGATGAAGAGGGTTGTTATTTAAATTTGAAGACTGCTGTACAAATAAATGAACATGAGTTTAAACATTTACTAAGTGAACCATGTCCAGATGAGGTAAATGGTAAAGATACATTTGTTGTCCCTTCTGGAATTGAATGTCAAGATAGTTATATTTTCTCTTATCGCTTTATTGAAGAAGCAACAGCAGAAGAGTTTGCCGTTGGACGAAATTCTAAAGAATTACTAACGTATTTAGAATATCACGAAATTCTTGATAATATTCGCTTTGTCTTAAGCTTACAAGAAGACTATGAGATAGATGGCTTTTTAAAGTATGGCTTATTACAAAATCCGATTGCTATGATTCAACAATTTCCAGTATTAGAAGATCGTTCCTATATGTTTGTCGATAACTTAGAAATGTTAGTAGGGTATGACTCGCTTTTAAATCCTTTTCCTTATGAATTTATAAGCGAAGTAGAAAAACTAGATGGCTATGAAGATTATTATTTAGATGAAACGCTTCGTTCAAAAGTTTATTCTTCGGTAGCGAATTCTTCCCAAATACAATTATTAAGGTTATTTTTAACGAATCTACTATGTTTTAATGAGAACCATCCTGAAACGCCACTAGAGTATAATTTTTATTTAATGCGGTTATTTGAAAAGAGAATGAATATTGGCTTTGATGCTCTATCGAATTGGCTTGCTACCGATTTAATGGTAGATGACTATGAAAAGAGTTATGAAAATGGGAAACAAATTTTCTTCTATTATTTAGTAGATAAAACAAATATACCTTATCAAGATATGGAAGCACTTTATCAAGAATATAGTTTAACTGATGTTTCTTATCCTTCTTTTGTAGGGGAAGAAAAACGAGAGTTTTATCGTCAACTAGAAGCATGGGATTATCAGGCTCAAAAAGAAAAAAAGAAAACATTCTCCTATGAGCAATATTATTTAAAATAGACGTTTCTTGATTTTTAAAATTGATTATAGTAAACTGGTTATGTTGAGGTGACTAACTATTAAAAGTCAAGAGATTTTTGATAGAAGGATGTAAATTGGAAAGAATCCCA
>CANROB010000004.1 GCA_947632115.1 uncultured Bacilli bacterium | reverse complement strand
CTCAACTTTTATGAAAAAAAGACAAATAAGTAAAAATATTTACCTATTTGTCAACAGTCTGAAGATAACCTAGGTTATCTTTTTATTGTACTTGTGTTAAGATGAAATCAATTTTGTTTGACCACATTCCCATAGACATTGGACATTGGAAGACAAAATGACGATATTGATCATTTATTGTAACTTTAGTATTTCCTTTTCCCATTCCACACTTAATATTGATTTCGTATGTTCCATAATTAAGAGGAAAAGTCATAATTCCGCCATCACTTATTTTTCCTAATAAATATCCATTTGCGTATACTTTATAAGATACGGCACATCCAACAAAATTGCTTGGTCTAGAAATTGTGATACTACCTACTCCAGGTTGATTGGGAAAACTAAATTGTTGTGGTTGGGCGGGTACTTCAAGTGGTGGTTGGGTACTAGCAATAGGGGTAACAGGTGTACCACAGTTTGAACAAAATTTTTCTCCTTCTTTTATAACCGTTTGACAATTTGGACAATTCATACAACTCCTACTTTCTACTTTTCATATTTTTCTTTAAAATATCGAATAATTGGTTCTACAGAAATTTCTTTGTGACATATAGATTCTATAATTTCGGAAGCACTTCTGGTATTTCCATATTGATAAATATTTTGCGTAAGATATTCCACAATCTTAACTAGTTGTTGATTCTCTAAAAGAGTATCTATTTTACCAATATTTTCTTCTATCGCTTCTAGAAACATACCGTCATAAATATTTCCTAATAGGTAAGATGGAAAATAACCAAAAGAACCTTCAGACCAGTGAACATCTTGCAAAACTCCTTCTGCGTCATTTGGTACTTCTATTCCTAAATATTCTTTCACTTTTTGGTTCCAAATTTTTGGTAAATCCGCAACCTCTATTTTATCAGAAAAGAGATCTCGCTCTATTTCATAACGGATAATGATGTGAAGGCAATAGGTAAGTTCATCTGCTTCTGTCCGGATGGTACCTAATTTTACATCATTTAAATAAGCAACAAACTCTTCTAAGGATAAATCAAGGTGTAATAAATCTTTGATATCTGCATAGATTGGTTTCCAAAAATGAATGTTTCGACCTAAAATGTTTTCAAAGAAACGAGATTGACTTTCATGCAATCCATAGATATTATCGGCACAGTCGTTATTGAGGCGACTAATCTTTTCATCAATATTTTGTTCAAAGATACCATGTCCACCCTCGTGAATAATAGTGGATACAAAAGCGAAAGGATTTTCCTTATTGGAAAAAGCGATGCGAATATCATCTTTATGAATTTTTGTAGTAAATCCATGAGGATAAATTCCGAGTCCTCCTCTTTTTAAATCAAAACCAATATAATTTAATAAGTATTTAGCGCAATCTATCAATTCGCTATCGCTATAGCTTTGACGATAACAAGGAAGTGTTTCTTTTTTTAAACAGACTTCATGGACTAGAGGAATTAAAGCCTGTTTCAATGCTTGAAACAAGGGATCAATTACTTCTTGTGTCATTCCTTTTTCGTAGCTATCTAGCATAGCATCATAAAGATTTTGATTGGGATAAAGATACTGATAATACTCCTTTGTCATCGCAATCATCTTTTCTAAATCAGGTTGAAATAAGGAATAATCCTTCTTTTCTTTTGCTTCTTCCCATACTACATTGGTGATAGTTTGTTGTTTTTTATAAGCTTGATAAAAATCTTCTGGAACTTGTTTATTCCGTTTATAATCCTCCAGTAATTTGGTAATGTATCGTTTTTCCTTTTGACTTAACTTATCAAAATCTTGAGAGTGAATCAGATTTCTTAAAATATTTTCATACTCTTCACTCGTTTTTAATTGGAAAGTATTTAATTCTAGTTGTGATTTTACTTGAATTAAATAATCTTTTCCATCTTTAGGAGAATGAACTCTTAAGTCCCAATCTAAAAGATTTATTAGGTATTCTTGATGAGCAATTTGTTCTTGATACTTCGTAAATGATTCTAATTTTTTCATATCCTCACCTATTTTTATTATAACACAGAAATCTAAAAACTCTCTTTGAAAGAAGAAAAACATGTGATAAAATGATTTTATTGAGGTGAGTTATGAAAGAAATAAAAATGCATTTACATGAAGAACCATTTGAGAGAATTAAAAATGGGAAAAAACATATTGAATATCGCCTAAATGATGAAAAAAGAAAAAATTTAGAAGTTGGAGATACCATTATTTTTTATAAAAGACCAGAAGAAAAAGAAACTTTAAAAGCGATGATAAAGGATTTAAAGTATTATCCGAATCTTTTAGAAATGTATCAAGCATCTTTTCAGGAATTAGAAGATATTTACCAAAGCCCAGAGGAGGCTGTTTTAGATACTCCATATTATACAGAAGAAGAAGTAAAAAAGTGGGGTTGTGTAGCGATTCATTTTGAAGTGTTAAGTAGGTGAGAATATGACAGAACTACATGCATTGATAAAAGAGATTTGCGATGAGTTAGGAATTAAAATGAGTATTCTTTCTAAGGATTGGATTATTATGCTAGAAAAAGATTCTAAGACGAGATTTATAGCGGGTTATAAATTTGATTGTAACCAACACGGAATAGGCTCTGTTATGGATGATAAATATGCCATGTATGAGGTTTTATCTAAAAAGGGAATTCCTGTCATTGAACATGCCATTGCTTTTCGTCCAAACAATGACAATGATTATGCTAAAGAGTCTAATCGCTATGAGGATTTTTTAGAATATTTTGAAAAACATCAGGAAAATATTGTTTTAAAAGCCAATGATGGTACATGCGGTAAAGAAGTATTTCATGTAACGACAAAAGAAGATTTATTTCGCATTTTAGATCAATTATTTATAGAAAATTTTTCGATTAGTCTTTGTCCTTTCTATTCTATTAAAAATGAATACCGTCTTATTTATTTAGAAAACGAGTGTGTTTTATTGTATGGGAAAAAAAGACCGGTTGTTATAGGAAACGGAAAAGATACCATTCGGCAATTATTAAGACAGTTTAATCCTTCTTTTTTTAATCAAAAACTAGAAAGCGATCGATATAACAAAGTTTTAGAAAAAAACGAGATTTATGAATACTCTTGGAAATTTAATTTATCGAATGGGGCCATGCCTTTTGAAGAAGAAAACGAACAATTAAAAGAAAAACTTCTTCAATTAGGTAATAATATTTCCCGGGAAATAAATTTAAAATTTTGTAGTGTGGATATCATTGTAACAGAAGAAAATGAACTTTTAGTCATGGAATTAAATAGTGGTGTCATGATGAGTAATTATATGAAAATAATGCCAGAAGGAAAAAAGCAAGCAAAAAGAATTTATAAAAGGGCTATTGAGGCGATGTTTCAAGAAAAAGCTTAGAAAAAATTTCTAAGCTTTTATATTGTTTTCCATATCATTTTGTTATCGATAAATTCATAGGTTATCTTTTCTTGATGATAGAGGTAAGATAAATAAGAGCGAATAGTACTTCCAATTAAAAAATATTGATTGACATTCATAGCCAAAGAATACTTATCAAAAATTTTTTGGAGAAGCTCTTCAAAACCAATAGGTTCTTTTAAAATTTCTATTATCAAGGACAGTATTTCTTCTATTTTTCTTTGATTATAATCAATTAATTCTATAATAGAGGTACAAGCTTCTACATGAGATGGGATAAAGGTACCTTCTAATTCTTTTAAAATTTGAAGGGAAGATAGTGTCTGTTCAATATCGTATAAGTAAAATAAATGATATTTTTGAATGGTTTCTTTACTAATGATGGCATCTCCTAAAAAGAAAACATTATCGCTTGTTTTAATGCCGATCATATCTGGAGAATGTCCTTTTAAAACGATATACTCTAATCCTTCTGGAAGATTTCCTTCTATCGAAGAAGAACAAGATTCCTTTGCGTATAAAAATTTATTTTTTAAAGAATCGATGGGATTTCCACCATAGAGTAGGGATGGTTCTAGGATAGGGTTATTGATAAAACAAATTTCTTTTTGATAGGCATAAATAGGACAATTCGTATTTTCTTGGATCACTTTATTACCGCCAATATGATCAGCATGAGAATGAGTATTAATAATTCCTATAATTTGCCATCCTTTTTCTCCTACTATTTTTAAGATTTTTTTTCCAGCATCTTTATCATTTCCGGTATCAATGAGAAAAACATGGGTATCATCTACTTTATAAATTCCAATATTTGTGGGATTTTTTAAATAGTACGTCTTTTCTCCTACTTGAATAAGTTCCATTTTATTCACCTCGTAGTTATTATATCATATCCCATTAGGCAATGGACAGTTTGGTTGGAATGTGTTATACTTAACATAGCAGTAGGAAGATGATTTATGAAAAAAGTATTACCCATTTTTATTCTCATAGTTTTCCTTTTAGTAGGAGGATTATTTGGAATTGGTTTTCTTCATTCGCAAAAATTAGAAGATACTCCAAAGGCAGAAAATTCTTCTCATAAAAAGGAAGAAGAACCTAAAGAGGAAACACCTTTAGAGCCAGCAGATCCAAGTGTTGATGAT
Organism: uncultured Bacilli bacterium; assembly: GCA_947632115.1. Classification (GTDB taxonomy): domain Bacteria; phylum Bacillota_I; class Bacilli_A; order RF39; family UBA660; genus UBA5578. The sequence goes on along the minus strand of CANROB010000004.1, from coordinate 74,031 downwards.
CCAGTAGAGAAAGAAGATCCTACCCAAGAAAAACCTGAAGAGAAACCTAATTCTAATACGAATTCGAATAGTCATTCGAATAGCAATTCTAGTAGTAATTCTAATAATACCCCTAAAGATACGAGAACAGTAAGTCAAAAAGTAGAAGATGCTATGAATAGTTTAACTCTAGATGAAAAAATTGCACAAATGCTTATCATTTCTTATAATGGGTCTACTATGAGTAGTGGCATGAAATCCACTTTAATAAAGTATAAGCCAGGCGGTTTCATTTTGTTTCCAAATAATATTACGACCTATCAAAATACTTTAAAATTGATTCAGGATATGCAGAATACGGCTAAAATTCCTATGTTTATTTCTATTGATCAAGAAGGAGGAGGGGTACAAAGACTTAAGAGCTTGACTAGTCCTCAAGCAAGTTATATTCCTGCCATGCCTCTTTTAGGAAAAACCAAGAACACCACTTTAGCGCACGATGTGGGGATAGTTATAGCAGAGGAATTACGTACTCTTGGAATTAATATGGATTTTGCCCCTGTCATTGATGTTATGGATAACGCAAAAACTTCTTTTATGAAAAATAGAAGTTTTGGAACAGATCCTACTTTAGTAGCAAATATGGGAATATCCCTTGCTAAGGGGCTTCAAGAAAAAGGCGTAATTCCGGTTTATAAACATTTCCCTGGTCATGGGGGAACTTCAACGGATTCTCATTATGATTTGCCTGTTTTAAAAAAGACAAAAGAAGAACTTTATGAAACGGATTTAATTCCTTTTCAAAAAGCGATTGCTTCAAATGCAGATGTAATCATGGTTGGACATTTATCGATTCCCAAAGTCGATTCTAAATATCCAAGTTCTTTATCTAAAATTGTTATTACCGATTTATTAAAAAATGAATTAGGATATAAAGGGGTTATAGTTACCGATGCATTAAATATGGGAGCGCTTACCGATAATTATACAGAAAGACAAATCTATGAACTTGCTATTAATGCTGGAGTAGATATTCTTTTAATGCCAAAGAGCCCTGCTAATGCTATTAAGTATATTAAAGAAGATGTTCAATCCGGAAAAATTTCTGAGAGTAGGATTGATGAGTCTGTTCGTAAAATATTGACATTAAAATATACTAGAATAGAAGAAAATACTTTGTCAAAAAGCTTTTTAGGAAGTAAAGCACATCAGACGGTTATTAATAAGATTCCAAAATCATAAAAAAGATGCTAAGCATCTTTTTCTTTTGTCTCTTTTTCAATCCAATCTAAATAAGTATCTAATCCATCCGTAATATCTATAGCGATAATTTCTGGGACTTCATAGGGATGAAGTCTTTTAATTTCTTCTTTTACTTGTTCAAAAAGAATTTTTTTGGTTTTCATTTCTAAAAGGTATTCGTTTCCATATTCTAAGTTTCCTTTCCACCAGTAAGTAGATAGTATCTCTTTTTCTTGTACACAACAAACAAGCCTTTTTTCTAGTAGAGTGTAGGTGATTTTTCTAGCAACCTCTAAATCATCAACAGTCGTTTTTACAATAATATCCTTATTCTTCATAATTCCAAATTCCTAAATGTCCTTTCGCCTCTATTGGTTTTTCTAATACTTTAATGTTTTTTAAAATCCAAGCATATCTACCTTCTTGATAGATGCCAACTAGATATTCTTGAGGATTTTTTTTCATCTTTTCGACATATTCTTTTGTCATATAAATACAGTCTACTAATTCACATTTACAGATAATTTTACCGCAGTTTAAATCTACTCCCTGTAGAAGATTCATGATTTCTGGATTATTTATCCATTCTTTTAAAACATTTTGACTACCATGGATATATAATTCTCCTCGGTAATTTGTTTTCCAACTTCTTGTTTCTACTAATTTCTTTTTCTCTTTAATGAGAGTAGCTCCTGGCTCTTTTAGTGTTAAAACTTTCATAACATCACCACTTCTATTATACAATAAAACAGTTTTCCTTTCTCCTTTTTTTATGTATAATAATATTGGTGATAGTATGCAGTTGTTGAATCTTAATGTAGGAATTAAATTAGATAATACGGAAGAAGTGAAAGAGCTTTTAAGAAAGCAAAATAGTGATATTTGTGTTTTACAGGAGTGTATGAATGGAATTGAGGAGTCTTGTTTTCCGATGTATCAGTCGAAAAATGATTTTATCAAGTTAAAACAATATCCTTATTCTGCTTTTGCGCCTCTTTATATAGCAGATGGTATTAAAAAAGATGGAAAAATGACAAGAGATTTTGGTGGTAAGGCAGAAAAAGGGTCTCTACTTCTTTCTAAACATAATATTAAAGATCATGCTAATCAATTTTATTATAATGAATATCGTTATGAATGTGATGAAACAGAATTTTGCCAAAAGGATTGGTGTCGATCTATTCAAAATGCCATTTTAGATATTGATGGAAATCCTCTACAAATTATTAATGTAGATGGTATCTGGAATGAAGGAAAAATAGGGGATGATAGAACCATAGAACAGTCCCGTTTTATCTTATCAAAAGTGAGAACCGATATTCCTTGTATTGTGGTAGGTGATTTTAATCTTTTGCCACATACAGAAAGTATTCATCTTTTAAATGAGCAATTAAGAAATTTAATTGAAGAGTATCAAATCGAGTCTACAGAAAGGTTAGAGGAAGAAGGAATAGGGGAATCTATTTGTGATTATATTTTTGTAAATGATAAAGTAAGAGTAAATAATTTAGAAATTATCATGGATCAAGTATCTAATCATTTTCCTCTTCTGTTAGATTTTGATGTAGTATAAAAGATATCTAAAATACACCAAAGTGTGTATTTTTTTGTTATAATGAGTTTGGTGATAGTATGGTAGTAAATTATTCAGATGAAGAGGTTCAAAAAGGTAAAAAATCCATTTTTTTAGCAGGACCTACTGCTCGAAAAGAAGAAGATGGTTCATGGCGTTTAGAGGCTATTCAAAAGTTAAAAGAATATGGATTTGATGGAATTGTCTATACGCCAGAATATTCTAGTTGGAAGCCAAAAGAAAGTTATTTAGATCAAGCAGAATGGGAAAGAAGTGCTTTAAAAGAAGCAACGGTAATTGTTTTTTGGATTCCACGTGAATTAGAAAAAATGCCAGCTTTTACAACGAATGTTGAATTTGGGTATTGGCTCTCTTCTGGAAAAGCCGTTTATGGAAGACCAAATGGTGCTCCTAAGACAAAATATTTGGATTGGCTCTATCAAAAGGATTATCACAAAGCTCCTTATTCTACATTAGAAGAAACTTTAAAAGAGGCTATTACTTTATCGAATTCTTTAGAAACTATCGAGGCTTTTAGGGAACCTATTATCTCTTTAGTGAGTCATAAAAAGGTACCTACTTTAACGGGATATGAAACTAAGGTAGAAAAAGCAAGAGCGATTATTACAACACCTAAAAATACTATTTTCGTTACCGAAATGGAAGATTGCTTTCTCTTACCAGGTGGAACGTGTGAGAAAGAAGAAAACCCAAACGACACCATTGTAAGAGAAGTAAAAGAAGAACTAGGAATTAAAGTTCCACTTAAGCCCCTTGTCTGTGTGGAATACTATCATGAGGGCTTTTCAAAGTATCAAGGCGGGGGAGTTGAAAGAAGACTTAACCGTGTCTATTATTACTATGGAAAGACAAAGACATTAGGAGAAGAGAAACTAACAGAAAATGAAAAAAGTCATCAGTTTCAAAGAAGAGAATGTACTCTAGAAGAAATCTATCAACAGTTAGGAAAGAAAAGCAAGAATGCTTATAAAAAATTTGCTGATAGAGAACTTTTCTTCATTTTGGAATATGCGAAAGATAAGGGAATTCTTTAAATAATTGTGGTAACTTCTTTGAATATCCTTGTAGAAAGAAGACTTTTGTGTTAAAATGAATACATCTTTAAGAAAGAGGTGAGAAAATGGTTCCATTTTTTAATAAGACGGATTATGTTTTTAGTAGTTTCATGAAAGAGAAACCTTTTTCTCGTGATTTAAATCAAAAATAAAAGGAAACTACTATTTTATATAGTAGTTTTTTTAAGGAGGAAAATATGAAAAAGAAGCAAAAGTTTAGCAATATAAAACTGATTTTTCACTATTTAAAAGATGATAAAGGAAAAATAATTCTTTATTTAATATTAATGGCCGTTACTTATCTTCCAGCCTTATTATCTTCTTTCTTTTGGGGATATGCCATTGAGGGCTTAATTGAGAGTTCTATTAATACATTTCTTTTCTTCTTATTTTTAAGAGAAGGCCTTCATATTTTATTTTATTGTATTTTATCAGTTCCTAGAGATTTACTCTATAACTATCTAGAGATTAAATTCTCTAAGGCGGTTATTAAAGATTTATATCACAAGGTAACAGAAATGCCAGCCATTGCCTTTGAAAATATTGGGGTAGGGGAATTTATTAACCGGATGACAACAGATCCAGATAGAGTTATGGATTTACTTGGAAAATTGATTAAAATGGGATGTCGGGCAATCGTTGTGGTGGTTGTCTTGGCTCTTGCTTTTTCGACTTCCATTATTCTTGGTATAGAGATTGTTATCTTTAGTATTATTATGGGATATATTTCCGCTAAATTCTTTCCAAAGATTAAGAAGACCCAAGAAAAGATTAAAAAAGATTCTGATATGCAAGTAAAAACGGCAACCGAGAATTTAACGGGTATTCGTGAAATCAAAGCTTTGGGTATCAAAGAAAATATTGAGGAGAGGATGTTTGCGCGGATTGATACGCATTTTGTGGATCAACGAAAAATTCGTAAATATGAAGTTGCTTATTACAATCTAAATTCGCTTACGTATTTTATTTTGCAGGCTATTATTTTAGCGAGTGCAGGATACTTAGTTATTCAAGGAAAAATGACCTATGCTCTGTTTATTGTTTTAGAGTCTTATATTTGGAGAATTGATGATGTTGTTGAAAGTTTAAGTGATTTTGGTGTTAATTATAATAAAGTAAAGGTATCCTTAAGAAGAATAAATGAGATTGTTAATAATGGTCTTTATGAGGATGAAAAATTTGGATCAAAGAAATTAGCAGATACGAAAGGAATTATTCAGTTTAAGAATGTTTATTTCCGTTATCGAGAAGAGGAGATGGATACCTTAAAGGGACTTAATTTAACAATAGAACCAAATAAGAAGGTAGCCATTATTGGAAGAAGTGGAAACGGAAAGAGTACGATTTTTAACCTTTTGCTTCGTTATTTTGATGCGACAAAAGGAGAAATCCTAATTGATGGAATTAATATTAAAGATTTAACAGAAAAATCTCTCCGTACGAATTTATCGATTATTCGTCAGTCTCCTTTCCTTTTCAATCTAAGTATCATGGAAAACTTTGAATTGGTGAAGAAAGACGTTACATTAGAAGAGGTTAGGGAAGTATGTAAAAGAGCTTATATTGACGATTATATTATGAGTCTACCAAACCAATATGAAACGATTATTGGAGAAGGTGGAGTTAATTTATCGGGTGGACAAAAGCAGAGAATTGCGATTGCTCGAACGCTTCTTATCAATACGAAAATTATTTTATTTGATGAAGCTACTAGTGCTCTTGATAATGAAAGCCAGGAATATATTAAAAAGACGATTGATGAGTTGACAAAAGATCATACGGTAGTTATCGTCGCCCATCGTCTTTCTACCATTATTGATGCTGATGTTATTCATGTTATTGATAAAGGAAAATTAGTCTCTTCTGGCAGTCATCAAGAGTTATTAAAGACTTCTTCTGTTTATCAAAGTCTTTATAATAACGAAGCAGCTACCAACCTAGAATAGGAGGATTATGAGAAAAGTATTATTTATCTGTCTTGGAAATATTTGTAGATCTCCTATGGCAGAGATGATTTTAAAAGAATTAGTGAGAAGAAAACATTTAGAATCCGAATATTATATTTCTTCTTGTGGCATTAGTAATGAAGAAGAAGGAAATGATATCTATTTATTTGCTAAAAAGAAATTAATAGATGAGGATATTCCAGTTGAGCCTAGAAAGGCAAGACAAATGACACAAAAAGACATTGATTTTTATGATGATATATTGGTTATGGAACAATATATGCGTGATATGATTTTAGATTTATTTCATGTAGAACAACCAGATAAAGTACAAATGTTATCTTCTACAAATATTACAGATCCTTGGTATCATGGAGATTTTGATGCTTCCTATCACGAAATTTATGATGCTTGTCAAAAATATTTAGATACAAGAAAAAGTTATCAACGCATATGTTGATAACTTTTGTTTATATGCACTGATTACCATCTTGATAAATTAGAAAATATAAGAAAAGTACGATTTTGGACACCTATGGCATTTCCTTTGACAAATTATGCACTTTTTGCTACCATGTAATTAATAATAGTAAAGTGGTGATATAGTGGATAATGAAATGATAATGATGATAGATAATATATCCCAAAATATCCATGACGGATTAGCCGCACTCAATCGTGACAAAGTGAATCAATTAACACAGTTGATAACAGAGGAAAAAGAGTTAGGCAAAAAGGAATTATTAATAAAAGAGAAAAAACAATTGTTTGATGATTTTATTCAACAAGTAATCAATTATATAAAAGAGAATTTAACAGAACAGCAAATGAAAGAAATCTTGACTGTTCTTTTGAATTGGTATGATGATGAAAGAAAATTATATGATGACAAATATAGATCGTTTGCTATTGAAAGTGACACCCTATATTATTTATTGCATGGATTAACATCCGCTATATCTGACAAAGATTTTGTTAGTAATACTTCTGAGATTTACTATAAGGGAGTTCTCGATAGTAATAAATTTGATAGATTAATTGATACTGATCATTATTTTTTCTCAGCGAATAATTTTTATAAGCAATTGTTGATTTTATCTTGTTGTAAAGATGAAAGTTTAAAAAAAAGATTGGTTCAAGCAGAAATAAAGAACAAGGACTTTATGAACCAGTTTCCCAATTCGCCGTTGTTTGATGACAATATATTAATGGAAGCAGTTAAAGATTTCTTTGAAAATCATAGGAACGAAACAGAAAGTTGGAATTTCTATAATGAATTGCTACGTAATGAATCAATACCATTAAATTCTAGAATGAAAATTACAGATTTATATCGAATGAATTTTCCAGAATTTTATGATCTTGAAAAAACAAATATTTATCCGTTCTTGGTTCAGGACTATGATTCTGCCGTTAAATGTATATTAGAAAATAATCTTCATGATATAGCCTTAAATACCTTTTTAATTCAATGTAAACTAAAAGGGGAAGATTTGATTAAACTATATAATGATGAGCGACTTATTAATAGATTATCACCAAACATCTTTATGAATGAATACATCGATGGGGATACTCAATATAATATTTTATTTCATACCCTATTAAAGAAATATGCTCTAGATCATAATATTATGGATAAGGCTCTTTTGCATGCTAATGATGATTTAATATATAGTGTACTATCTCATACAGATAGTTTGAGTTATATCTTGCAAAATCAAAAGTTTATCAATGAGTTTATTGAAAAATATTTTAGATTTAATCATCATAAAGCGAATACAAATGCTAAAATTTTAGAAATATTTAAGGATGTACTAACTCCAGAACAAATGAATGTTTTATTTCAACCAGGACGTATGCCCAATGATATATACTTACCATATTATTTAAACGATAAATATTGCTATAAGATTTTTAACGTCTATCATTCGGAATATAACCCCAATGGAGTTCGAGATAAAGTAATGGATATGCAACAAGTCCAAAATTTGATTCATAGATTATATGATGATAATAACTTTTTATTTAAGACATTTCTCCCTAAGATTATTTCTGATGATATTTTTCAATTCGACTATAAATTTATATCTTTAATAAGTAGATATATCGAATTACAAGAGAATATCTCTCAAAAAATAAATGAAGGGGATAGTCGCCTTGCAAAAATAGGTGTGGAAAACGAGTTTTTAACGAATTTAAAAAGTGACCCTATAAAATATCAACAATGGATGGTTAAGGCAGGCTATCCTATAGATCATACTGCTCAAGGTAAACCCGTTGATAGCAGAATTTGTGGAAAGACTTTTATTCAGATGTTAAAAGTGATAAACGATATTGATCCAGATTATATTATTCCATATGTTTCTACTTTCAATAAAATAACTACAACCGATTTTTGGTATGATGTGTTTAATGATATTCATGTTGAAAAAGAACCTGCTACTTTATTTGAGCAATTTGTTATAAATGTTTGTCAAGGATTAGATATAAATACGATTACCGATGATCAGTGGAAAATATTGACGAAAGTGATTCTACATGATATTTCTTCCTCTATTAAGAATTACTATATATCTGTTGATATGAATAGTCTCCAAGATGTTGATACCTATGATGAAAGACGAAGAAAAAAATTGGATGATTTATTTACGAAAGCCCTAAATAATAAAGAAACGGAACAAGCTATCAATATTTTTCTAAACAAATATTATGATATGGATATTAACAGAGCTAGAGAAATAGTAGAAACATATGGAATTGATTTAGATAATGTGAAAGATAATCAGTATCGTAAAAGTATAGATTTAATAGAAAAAATTAAATATGTATTAAGTATTAAAAATCTTCAGGAATTGCGTAATTTATACCAAAATGAAATAGAATTATCATTGGAAGATACCATTATCTTCAATGATTCATTAACGAAAATATTTGGACATGCTTTTTCAAATTCCTTGACTTCTTTTCATGACATGATAAAGATAGACAATGAGCAAATGAAATTTCCATCTTCTGTAAGAGTTTATGAAGTACCAGATGATTTTATATTATTAGTGCACAGTACAGCTGCTTATGGAGAATTACAATTAATTGAGAATAATTATAAAACTTCTTGGAATGAAAATGATAGGACAAGAAACCATGGAATATGCTGTTCGGTGATTGCAAATGATTATTTTGGAACTGCAGAAATTAATGATGTTTTGTTAGGATTTAATAGTATGAGTGAAGCATCTCTTTTAAAATCCGCACCGTATGATTTATTTACTAGCAATGATGATGTGGATATTACTGCAGCAAAAAAATCAAGATTTTTTTCTCCAAAAAATATTATTAACAATACTAGACACACTCATAATGAACAAAGTATTGAACGAAGAGAATTACGAAGTGAATTAAGAGATAAAGGCATTACTAATTTACAACCTAACTATGTTGTTGTATATAGTGATATGGATGAAAAATTACGAAATAAAGCAATTAAATGCGCAGAAGATTTTGATATCCCAATTGTATATATTGATAAAGAACGGATTGTTCAAAACGAATCAGATAAAATAGATGCTATGATTGATCAATTTTATAAGACGCAAGATGTTAGTAAAAGAATTGATATTTTTTCGGATATCTATTTAAAACACGAGAATAATCGTTGTGGCTTACTTCATGATAAGGAAGAGTTACAAGCAAAGTTTAGTACCAATAGAATAGAAAAATTAATAGATAATATTGTGAATCAAATCATAGAAGATAAAAATAATACTCATGATTATCAAAAATATTGTGATTGCGTTTTAAAATTAGTGGAAATATTACAACGTGAAGAAGATAAATTTATTACTTGTTATGACATGGGATCACACATTGCATTTAATGATATTGATGTAAATCAATATATTGTAAAAATGTATGGAGAAATGGATAATCAGTTAAATCAAGCAAGGGAGACTAAGTTGACTAAAATTATAGCTACTACCCAACTAAATGATCGTTTAGTATCACAAGAACTACATCAAATAGAGGTTCGTACCATTGAAAATGAAATTCTTAATTTTAATAATAGTGAATTTTATTGTGGGGAAACAAAAAATCATGGTTTAGATCATATTGAAAGAGTAACGGTATTAGCAAGCATGTTAGGAAAAAGGGAATTTCCTGATAATCGACATGCACAAGATTTATTAAGATTATCTGCTGAGTTACATGATAGTGGTAGAGAAAACGATGAACGGGATTATAATCATGCACAAAGAGGTGCATTACTCGCTTCAAAAGTGTTGCAAGACAAGTTAAATAATAGTGAAATTAGTCAAAATGATTTACATATGATTCAGTTTGCTATTGAATATCATGAATATGACCATTTGAGAGATGATAATGAAGAAAATTTACAAAAGTTAGCAGAAAAATATCAAATCAGTGATGTCGATTTTGAATATGCCAAAAAAATAGCACAATGTTTAAAAGATGCGGATGCATTGGATCGGGTAAGATTTCATAATAAGAAAGCTACATTAGATGAGAGAAGATTAATTACTGATGCAGCACATGAACTGATTGCTACGGCAAAAGAATTGTTGCAAGAATATAAAGATTACGAAAAAAATCAATTTGTTATTAAAATTCTTGAAAAAAGTAAGGAACAAGAAGAGAAGCATGAAGAATTTAAACAAAGTGAATTGAAATATAAAATGAAATCAAAATTTGAAAAAGTAGTGAATCATTTAATGAATATTGTTAACAATGGAATTAGTAGAAACAGAGATTCCATAGAAGGAGATATCAATGAAATTCACAGAAGATAGTGATTTTAATGAACTTATATCTAAATTTAAAGATTTATCTATCGCAGAGAAAAAACAATTAACTATTACAGAAATGAAGAATTTGATAGCTGTTTTATATACTTTAAATTTACAAAATAATAGTAATTCTAAAGTACTATTTAATAGAGAACTAATTGATTGTAACACTGAAAATTGCAGTGAGGAAGATTTTGTTGAGGCAATGTATGTGTATTTATATTCTATTAAAGAATCGTTGGCTGATTTCATTTCCTGTTTTGTAGATGATTTTAAACAATAAAGAAAAATTACTTACTATCTCGCTTTCGGTTATAATTATATAAAGTAATTGAAAAACATTTCGATTGGAACTTTGCGTAAAAAAAGTTATCAACATATGCGTTGATAACTTTTTTATACAAATTCTTTAATGAGTTGTTTTGTACTTTGATTTAATCCACATTCTTGAATTAAGGTTTGATATTCTCCATCTTCTCCTGCAATATGATCTCCGATTAAAACGGTACTACATGGAGTCTTTTTAAATGCTTCTGAAATTCCTTTTTTAGCATCTTTTGGATAGTAGCAAATTTCAATTTTCTCCCAACTAGGAGTATTATCAAAACCTTTTCTTGGTTGTAGCTGGAAATTGTATTTTAATCCCCCGTTATAGATATCGAGAAAGAAATTTTCTAAAACGGATAGAATGTCTAACGTGTGACCTAAACGGTCTTCGTTTCCACAGGAAAGGAAACTCTTTGTATAATAGACTTGAGCTTCGTTAAGCTTACTTGCAATCAGACGTGCCATTTCTTGAATGTTTCTGGTATTCCAATTGTAATCAAATTGGGATTGATAAAGTGTATCAAAAAATTGTTTGATAAGATAAAAATCTTGAGCTTGTAACAAAGTAATACCATGATTAGATAAAAGTCTATGAGCACCTAATAGGTATTTTTTAATAACTGCATAGTGAACAGAATTATAGTAGGCCTGAATTGTGTTTTTAGAAAGTTTCTCAGCTTCTTCAATAATCACTAAATCGGCATTTTGAGATAGAGAATCCGCTACATCGTAACGTATATTCCCAATAAAGGTTTCATGAGAAGTAATGACACATCCATTTTGAAAGATAGATTCATAGATTAAGCGATATTTACATTGAGCATAATGCGTACATTTTTTTAAACTACAATTTTTAACATGTACTTTTTCCCATTCTTCATCAGGAATTCCGGAATAGTTGCTTCTTTTTAGATAATCAGGATGGGCTAGTAAGGTAGTCTCGATACTGCGTGCTACTGTTTCTCTTGCATATTTACTATGCTTGTGCAGTCTTCTTATGCAAAGATAATTTTCTTCTTTATCAAGAGTATGAATAGGAAGATGAATTCCTAAAGTTAAAGATACTCCCTGTAGTTTTTGAAGAATCTTTTCTTGTAACTCTGTTGAGGATGTAGCGATAATAAATCGGTTAAAATAATTACTATTATGGTATGCTAACAAAACTGGGATTAAATAGGCTATTTCGTGATTTTCTTGACCTTCTATTAAGAGAATATGATTTTCTTGAATAGCATCTGCCACATCATATAGTAGTAATTCTAAGTCCTCTTCTAGATCACACTTTTTCATACCTTGCTCTAATAAATTATCATATTTTCTAGATGTTAATTCTTCATGAATTTTTTCTGGATTGGTTTTCATGAAAATAGAATTTATCATGATATTCCCCCCTTAAGGAAATGTATTATACAAAAATTATTAAAAAAAAGCAATAAAAACTATTGCTTCTAAATATATTGACCGCTTTTAAAGTAAAGAGCCACCGTTGCATTATCTTTTCCGTTTTGTGGACAATAGAACTCTTCTCCCTTAGGAATTCTTTTAGAAGGTTTTCCATAAACCGCTTCTTGAATAATGGTCTTGGCTAAGTGCTCTTTTTTGGTATGAACTAATTGTTTAATTTTGGAATCAGATAGACAGTCCGTCACACCATCTGTAAATAATAAAATGCCATCATAAGATTCGTTTTCTAAAACCGTGATGTCCGGTTTGGTGTTGTAATCTGGACCAATACATTTGGTAATTAACGTACTTTTTTTATGAAAACGCAATTGTTCTTTTTTTAAAGTTCCCTGTTCATAATAAATCCAAACTAAAGAGTCATCTTTTGTAACTTGTTCTATATCTTTTCCTTTTACAGTGTAAGCTCTAGAATCTCCTATATTAGCAACAACAGTATCTGTTTCATTAATAATGGCACAAGTAAGCGTTGTTGCGCACCCAGTACGATTGGATTTAACGATATATAAATAATTATTGATAAACTTAATAACTTGTGATAAGTATTTGGATAGATGAGAAGTGTTATTAATTTTCTCTTGTGATAGATTTTTAAACCATTTCTCAAGAGTTTGAATAGCAAAATTAGAAGCCACTTCTCCAGATTCCCTTCCTCCGACACCGTCTGCAACAGCAAGTAATTTTAGGTTATCGTTTTCGGGGTGGGTAATAGTAATAACACTATCCTCGTTGTTATTTCTAGAAAGACCAATATCTGTCAGCGAGTCTAGTACATCTTCCTTTTTATTCATCTTTTCATTTGATTTATTTGATAATCTTTTTGTTTTATGTAACAAAGCGAACACACAAATCCCTCCTAAAAAAGATAGTTTGTATAATACCATGTTTGACGATTTTTGTCAAATGAGAAAAATAGAAGAAAAAAAGTTTGCCTCTTGTTTTATTTCCCATAAATTGATATACTATTAGTGGATAAAAAGAATAGATTGGGGAAAATGTATGGAGCAGGTTTTAGAAAGCGTCTTAACGCGGCTCGAGAAAATCTCGCAAGTATTAGCGGTTTCTCAAGAAAAATTACAATTAGAACTTGAACTAAGAGATATTGCTATCGTTTTAAGTCGAATTGAAAATGCTGTAGATATCGCACAGTACAACGACAAAAAACTAGAACTTTTCTTAACGAATGCCCCTCTTGATTCTGCGATTACTCGTGATAGTGTTAATCTTGCATGTACTATTATTAGTTTATCCAATCATCCCGCTGTTAAAACAGGAAAAAGATATCAAGATGCTGTATCTGTTTTAGAACAATTGAAATCTTATGCGAATACGTATGCAGAACTTAAAAGTGATCTAATTGATGAAAAGGCTAAGACGGATAATGATCATAACTTAATTGATGAGTTATCTTCTCGTATTAAAAACCAACAAGTAATTGATATTGAAAAATATTTAGATGTTCTAGAAAGACTTGTTTATGATGGGGAAGCAACAGAATGTCTCAATGTGGTAATGATTATTGTTAAGAAAAATGCGGAAATCATTGATCGTCAGATTGGAACAGAATATTATGCAGAAGTAACGGAATATCAGGCATTATTAGATCAATATGAGAGCCGTTATCAACAGTTACAGAAAAAAGATATTACCAATATTTATCTAGATAATATTGAAGAGTTATTAGAAAAAGAGAAAATTACGTTAGAAGAAGCGAAAAGCATGCTTCCTAACGAAGAAGAAATTTATGAATATTTCTTGTGGCGATGGATGAATGCCTTATTGAAAGGGGTTCGGACAAAGAAACCATTTGCTAAAGAAAAATTAGTGGAAGTAGCTAATCTTTATAGAAGTGTAATGAAATCCAGTAAGGAAGAAGAGAAACAGATTATTTATAATACTTGGACAGATTCTGCTATTCCAACATTTAATTATCGTGATGTTGATAGGGATTTATTTCATCTCATTTGTCAATTGCGCGAAGGAAAAGATTCCAAACAAAATAATAATGTTGTTATTTTGAATAAAGAATTAGGAATTATTAAAAGTGAAAGGCACTTCTTATTATTTAAAGAACTTCCTTTAAACCATGTTTTAGTTATCACAAGTGGTGATATGAAAGACATGAAAAATGTGATTACGCCAGAGTTATTGCGAATGGTAAATATTGCTTATCATACGATTGATAATTGGATTATTGGAAAATCTGAGGAATATTATCGTTTAGTCGATATTGCAACAAAGATTGAGAAGTACTGGGAAAATAAAAGATTGGTTGATATGAGGTGATTGTATGCAGGAGGAAATTAGAAAAGATTTACTACTCATACTAGAAGATAGAATAGCCAAGCAGAAAAAAGAGATAGAGGTTGCTTCTAAAGAAATCAACCAAATAGAGGCATTAGCGAAATTAATTTCTAGTTTGGAAAGTGATTTAAGAAATTTAAAATATTATTTTCGTGAGAAATTGGAATCGGTTTTAGAGCCATTTTACCCAAGGGAAGAATTAATAACTATCTTAGACCGCTTAGAAATTATTCGTCTTGCTTTATCCTTAGAATCACAAGGAATATTTGTTGATTTAAATGAAGAAGAATTAAGTATTAAAAACGAATTTATCAATGATCTTCAAACACTTTATCAAAAGGAATCTAAAAAGATTCCACAAGAAAAGGATACTTTTTTAGCGAGTCTAGACGCTAATTTGGCACATTTGAATGGAATTCATCGGAAATTACGTTTGAATGAAAAAGGGAGCGAGATTCTTCACAAAGATGAAATTGAGTCCCTTGTTAGACTTGTTTTAGATGAAGATCCAACGACAGAAAGACAAATTTCCATCCTTTGTTTTATTAATCATTTGAATCTACAAATTATTGATAAAAAAGGAAATAATTAGAAAAAAGCCATCTTTCATGGCTTTTTCTTTGCAATTTATCATTTTTATGTTAAAATAGAAGCATTCAAGGGGATAAGGAGGATTACCTATGAAGTTTAAAAAAATATGCTTTCTTTTACTAGTAGTATTTGCTTTAACGGGATGTGTAAAACAAAATGTAGAGATGTCTATTGATAAAGATGGTAAAGTAAATATGACCATTGTCTCTGCTATTAAAAAAGAATATGCTGCTGAGGGCGAAGAAGCCATTGTAAGTAAGAAAGTCTTAGAAGAAATGGGATTTAAAACAGAGACTTATGATCAAGATGATTATCTTGGAATTAAAGCTACCAAAAATTATCAACTAAAAGATATTAGTAAGAAAGAGGAAATTCTTGTTCATCTTGAAGATATTGGTTCTGAAGATTTTCATGATGAACAGTTATTTCAAGTAAAACAAGATAATTTCTTAGGAACGAGATATAAAGGACATTTTATTTTTGAGTTTTCCGGTGTTCCTACACAAACGGAACAAACAGAGGATTCCGAGAATTCTTTTGAAGTTTCTTATAAAGTAACACTTCCATGTAAAGCCAAAAGTCATAATGCAGATAAGGTAGAAGGAAATACCTTGATTTGGAATGTTACCTATGGGGAGACGAAAGAAATTCAATATGAATTTGTCATGAACGATAAATCTTTATATGTTTATAGTGGTATTACAGTAATAGCGATTGCTTTAGGAGTAGGGATTGCTCTTTACATAAGGAAGAAAAAAGCAAATTAAAAAAGGATTTTTTTAAAATCCTTTTTTTATAGTTTTAAAAACTTTTTATAATTTAAATAAGCCTTTTCACTCTTCCAATAGTTTCCATATTCATCTCTAAAGAAATTAGAAATAGGGAAAAGTGGCTTTTTCTTCTTTTTTGCTGTTAAGACTTCAATGCTTTCAATTTCTTCACTCTTTTGTTTTTCAAGTTGCTCTGTTAACGTATAAATAAATCCGTTAATTTTAGCTCGATTATCAAATAATTGGTAATTCTTTCTCCATAGGTAGATACCTGCTTCAGAATATTCTTCAATAGAAATACCACTTGCGTTTAATTTTTCTTCAAATTCATTCCATGTATAAACAGCAGATACTTCTGGATTAAGCATCTCTTTTCCATGCTTCTTTACATATCGGAAATAGGCTAAATCTAAATCTTTCGTTTCTGCTTCCTTTTCAATAGTTTCTCTCATTGCATCGGTAATTTTGGTAGCAGATATCCGATATTTTTTATTGCCAACAGGCATTCTTACAATTAAAGTATCTTTCTTATTTTCTTTTTTGATAATTTGAAATTCAATAGGGACAACAGCTACTACTTCAAATAAACTATAAGGATCTGTAGGTGAAAATAACTCTAAAGCAAAAGGTAAAGAGAAATCTTCTCTTTTGATTCCAAATTGTTCAGTAAATAATCTTTTTAAATAAATATCGCGGCTGACAGAATCTTTGGTGTGTTCATAAATGACCTGATATTCTTCATTAGAAAGAAAGGATTCTAGAGGCATCATTTGGTCTAAAATCTGATCTAATGTTGGCAAAGCCATTGACAAACTTTTGGTAATGAAAGCCATGTTATCCTCCCCATTCTATTCAAATACAGTATATCTTCTTTGGCTAGATAAGTCAATTCCTTTTTCGTAATTCTTGTTGAAGAACTGTAAAGTATTACGACTTTAGAAGAAGGGAAATGCTTGTTAAAAGGGGATATAAATTAGTGCCATAACAAGGATTTAGAGAAGATAGTATGACTTTCCCAGCATCTCCATATGCATGAATTACTTGGTTTTTGGAAATAGCTAGTAAAATATGACCTTTTTTGTGAAGAATAGCAGGGTAAGAAATCGTATTTAGGATTTCTTTTTTTTCTTCTTCTGTGAGACCCTGTAAGTTGATTTTTTGTAGTCCGATTACTTTTTCTTGGGCATTGGTATCACGTGGAAAGAATAGCCCAAATACGTGAAAAAGACTTTGTATCAAAAAAGAACAATCTACTCCTTCTTCTATAGCTCCCCAACGATAAGGAATTCCTAAACAGTTTTTAACAACCTCGATAATATTTACTCGCGTATAAGGTAAGTAACCTATTGAAAGAAATTCTCTAGATAAATTTTGAAGGATAATTCCTTCTTTTGTAGGAGTTAAAACTTCGCAGTAGCGATCATGTATCCCAATGAGAGGTAGTCTTGTTCCTAAATCTAAAAAGGTATTTAAAAAGGGTACAAGGGGATGGGTAATAACGACAAATTTTTCTTCTTTTTCAAAACGTTCTCTTTCCTTTTCAGAAATTAGAAGGATATCTTCTTTATGTATCCATCCCCGATAAAAAGAAGCTTGGACATAAACCCATTTTTGGTCAAGACTAGTATGAAATAATAATATAGGAGTAGCATAAGGAAGGATGGTAGCTATATTTTCTTCAACGATGTTATTGATATAAAAAGCCTCTTCTGTAGGATAATATTTCATCTCTGTTCGTTTGATGGTAATGGCACTTTCTAAGGTGATTTCTTCATCTATTTCTTTTAAATTCCGGTTGTCTAAAATTTCTTTAGAAAGGGGAAGAGTGAGTCTTTTTTCTTGTTTCCAATAGTCTAGTAAGGTTTGTCTACTAATCGTTTTTGGAAACATTTTTAAAGAGACTAAAGACTCTTCCTCTAGTTGCATACGAATATTTTCAAGATTCCGTTCTTCCTCTGTTAAAATGGTTGTATTCATAAAACCTCATTTCTATTAAAAAATATGAAAATAGAAAGAAAAAATGTCTAAAGCAAAAGGATTAAATCGTTTTAAAGACTTTATTGAGTCAACAAAAAAAGAAAGTTATATTCATTAACTTTCTTTTTTAAGCACCTTTTTTCACATAAACTTTTGGTTTACCTTCAGGGAGCATAAACCAAATTTTTCTCGTTTCTAAGTTTACTTCTTGTAATTGAACGGTAAGGGTATCGCCAATTCTTAACATCTTTTTTGTTACGGGATGGATGAGAGTAGTATCATTATTGGTTAATTCAAATCCCATTTGGATAAAATCTTTAGTAAGGATGTTTCCGGTCACAAAATCAGAAGTTCTTACTACAACATGGTTCTTACTAATATGAGTAATCATGCTTTCAAAAATTTGCCCTACTTTATTATCCATAAATTGCGCTAATTTATAACCTGTAATTTCTTGATCGGTAGATTCAGCAATTTTTTCTACCTTGGTGGTTTGTTTACAAACTGCAAGCATTTTTTCTCTTTCTATCTTAGGGTCTAATAATCTTCGTTCCTGAGAAACATAGTTATTTAAATTATAATGGGTTTGTAAATCCGAATATCTTCTAATAGGGGAAGTAAAGTGGGTATAGTAGTCTAGAGCTAGTCCAAAATGTCCTAAATTATGAATACTATATTTTGCTTTCGATAATCCCCGAATGAGAAGATCAGAAATAGCTGGATAAGCATCTAATTGAGACATAGATTCCACTAACTTTTGGAACTCTTTAGGATTTTCATAGTTTCTTTTATCTAGAGAATAACCACTTTGCGTTAAATACGTAATAGCCTCTTTAATTCTTCCTTTATCCGGTAAACCATGGATTCGATAGATATAGGGAAGTTCTTCTTCCTCTAAATGTAAATCCTTGGAATAAGAAGCAGTCATTTCATTAGCAAGGAGCATAAAATTTTCAATTAATTTTTCAGAAGATCCGCGAATCAAGGGTGTAATATGGGTAGGAAGACCCTGTTCATCAGTATGAATAATAAAATCTTTATCACCGAAACTGATATATCCTCGTTGATATTTTTTACGGTCTAAAATATAGGATAGTTGATACATTAAATGTAGAGTTGGTAAAAACTCTTCATAGTCTTTTAGAAAACTTTTTTGATCAAAAATCTCATTTACATCTTCATAAGACATTTTTTTACGAGAACGAATGATACTGTTAAAAATACGATATCCTACGATTTCTCCTGATTGAGTGATTTCTATTTCACAGGTCTTTGTGAATCGGTCTACCTTTGGATTTAGCGAACAAATACCGTTAGATAATTTTGGGGGAATCATAGGAAAAACTAAGTTTAAAAAGTAATAACTGTGTCCTCTTAAGAACGCTTCTTGTTGAATCTTTGATCCTTCTTTTACGTAATAACTAACATCAGCAATATGAACGCCTAGAAGAAAATTTCCTCGTTCATTGATTTCTAGACTAATAGCATCATCTAGGTCTTTGGATTTTTTTCCATCAATGGTAAAAATCATTTTCTCTCTTAAATCAACCCGACCACTTTTTAATTCTGCCTGAATCTCTTTTTCAGAAATAGATGTTGGAATATCCTCTGCTTCTTCCATGACCTCTTCTGGAAATTCGATACGAATACCATGAGAGGCAGCAATGGTTTTAATATCGAGATTAGGATCATCTTTGTGGCCTACAAAACAAATAACATCGCCGTGAAAATTGCCATTGTGATTTACTTTATCAATTTCTAAAAAGAAACGGTCACCATCTTGCAGGCGATTTCTATCTTTTTTACTAAGAGATACTTTAAAGGTAAAAGGACTATTGTAAGGAACAAAAACTTTTTTTCCGCCTTTTTTCCTACATTCAAAGACAACTGTATTGTTTTGCCTTTTTAGAATTTTCTTAACGGTAGATATATTTTCTCCCATTTTTGTAAATTGATTTCTTTTGACAAGAACAATATCTCCTTTTAAGGCACCATTTAACTGGTTATCAGGAATAAATACCATATTGTGTCCAACGAGCGCGAAAGGACGCTGTTTACAGTCATATCGCAGTTCTCCAATGACTAAGTTTTCCTCTTTTGGAAATAGTATGTATTCCTCAGAATCAGTTAAATAAATAAGACCTTTTAATTCTAAATTTTCTAAGACTTCTTTTAAAAGAGCAATTTCTTCTTTTTGCAAATTTAAAAGAGATGTAAATTGTTGAATGGTTAGTTTAGAACCTTTCTTTTCTAATAAATGAATAATTTTTTCTTCTAATTCCCGCAATCTCACCACTCTCCTATTTTCATTATACGAAAATTGGATTTGGAAGTAAATAGATTAATTTGACAGCACAAGATATTTTTGGTAAAATATCACCCGGTTTGTCGAAACGAAAAAGAACTTTTTATAAAAAATTTTGAAACAGGTATTGCTTTTCTAGCCATACCTTGTTCTTTTGTTTAAAAAGAATAGATGGGAGATATTATGTTAGGAGAAAAAGATACGATTGAACTTTCAGAGATTTATTTTCAACAGGCTAAAAATATATTACAAGAAAAAAAATTAAGCATGCATCAAATCAATCGAGCTAAAAGATTTTTACAACAATGTCAAAAAATGAATTATCAAAATGTATGGGAATTAGAACAAATGTTAGGAAGGGTAAACTTGTTAGAGGCAAAAGCACGCTTACAAAAAAATCGAAAATGTGATGTTCAAAATTATATTGTCAATGCAAAAATGCATTATTATATGGCTTTAACAGAAAATCAAGAAGAAACACTATCTCGATTAGGTTTATTCTTAGCTTCTCTTTTAGAAGAAAACTATAAAGAAGCTTATCTGGAATTAGAAACTTATGATACTCCAGATTATGATTTTTCTTTAGTATATGCTTTATTAAATTTTCTTATGGACAAAGAAACTTCTTATGAACCGATTGAAAGTACTAAGATTTTAAATGGTGAAGTAACTTTCCCACCCATTATTAGAAATTATTATTTAGCCGGTTGTGCTTTAAAAGAAAATAATTTTGATAAAGTGGTAAAGCATCTAGAAATCTGTCACAATCTATCACTTCAAAAAGATACACAAGTAGATTTTTCTTGGGTTTTAATTCTTGCTAAAAGATTATTTGAAAAACGGATGGAAGCTCAAAAAGAAGAAATTAAAACACTTTATGCCAAAGAGAAACATGTTGGAAATCGAATGTTACTATCCCAAAAATTATTAGAAGTGGATAGAAAAGATGCCGATAGTCACTTTTATTTTATGGATTCTTATATGGCTTTGAAAGTATTCTCACCTCTTATCGATGAGTGTGAACTTTTAAGAAAGATTCCCCTAACGCAAGAACAAGCAGATATGGTTTCTCTTTATGAACGTTTAATTTATGAAAAACAGTTAGAGGAAATGTTTGGTAAGGAGTTGAACTATCTTTCTGATACTGCATCGAAATTAGAATTAGAAGGTGCTTATGAAGAGGCTCTTACCCATTATGAATATGGTTATGGTAAAATGAAAGTTCCTTATCTTCAATTAAAGGTGGCTGAAGTATCTAAGAAGCTTGGAGATACTACCTCAGCCATTCAATATGCGGAGGAATATTTACAAGAAGGATATTGTTATTATGAGGAAGCTTCTACTTTTCTTTATCTACTTTATCGTGAAACCAATAATCGTGAAAAAGCCATGCAAGTAGCTATGGATTGTTATCATAAAACAAGAATGAATGCTAAGGGATGTTCTCTTTCTGAGTGGATGAAGAGATTAAATGTACAATATGAAGAAGATACGAAAGATGGTGTTGAAATTTCTCCTGTAACGGGTAATGCCATTTATCAGAAAATAAAAGAAAGTCAATGTAATTAGACTTTCTTTTTTATTTCCATTTCCAATTTTTTACTTCTTCTAAATCTTCGCCATATTCTTCGATATATTGTTTATGCTCAATTAATTTTTCTTGCATTTCTTGAATAATATAAGCACTGATAGATTCTAATCTTGGGACTCTTCTTACGATATCCATAACAAGATGATATCTATCAATTTGATTTTGAACCCGCATATCAAAAGGAGTAGTAATCGTTCCTTCTTCCATATAGCCACATACATGTAAATTACGATTATGACGGTGATAAAGAAGTTCATGAATCAAAGATGGGTATCCGTGATAAGCAAAGACAATCGGTTTATTTTTCGTAAATAATTCATCGTACTCTATGTCACTTAATCCGTGAGGGTGTTTAGATTGTGGTTGTAATTTCATCAAATCAACGACATTGATAAAGCGAATTTTTACATCAATATTTTTCTCTTTTAAAATAGAGACTGCCGCTAGACATTCTAGTGTTGGTGTATCTCCTGCACAAGCTAAAATGATATCAGGATCATTATCATAATCGGTACAAGCCCATTTCCAAATACTAATACCCTGCGTACAGTGTTTAATCGCTTCTTCCATGGTTAACCATTGTGGTCTAGGATGTTTAGAAGTAACCATGACATTAATATAGTTTCGACTACGAATACAGTGATCAAAAACAGATAATAGGCAGTTCGTATCAGGAGGTAAATAAATTCTTACAATATCTGCTTTTTTAGTAGCAACATGATCTAAGAAGCCTGGGTCTTGATGAGTAAATCCATTATGATCTTGTTGCCATACATTGGAAGATAATAAATAATTTAGGGAAGCAATACTTTGTCTCCATGGTAATTCTGAGGTAACTTTTAACCATTTGGCGTGTTGGCTCGCCATGGAGTCAATAATTCGAATGAAGGCCTCGTAACTAGCAAATACTCCGTGTCTACCGGTTAATAAGTATCCTTCTAGCCATCCCTCACACATGTGTTCACTAAGCATAGAATCCATAACTCTACCATCGGTTGCTAGAAATTCATCGTTTGGAAGCATTTGGGCATTCCACATCCGATTGGTTTTTTCAAATACTTTAGAAAGTCGATTTGACATAGTTTCATCAGGCCCAAAGATACGGAAATTCTTGCTTTCTTGGTTAAGAACAAAAATATCACGGATGAATCCGCCTAATTCTATCATGTCCTGTGCTTCTATTTCACCTGGATGATTGAATTTTAAAGCATAATCACGGAAATCAGGTAGTCTTAAGTCTCTAAGAAGAAGACCTCCATTCGCATGGGGATTAGCGCCCATACGACGATTTCCAGTAGGGGCTAACTCTTGAAGTTCAGGAATTAAAGTACCATTTTTATCAAATAAATTTTCTGGATGATAACTTCTAAGCCAAGATTCTAACAAGGCAATGTGTTCTTCTTTTTCCATACTGATAGGTACTTGATGTGCTCTAAAAGTTCCTTCTACCTCTTTACCATCTACTTCTTTAGGACCAGTCCATCCTTTTTTAGAACGGAAAATAATCATTGGATAAAGAGGCCTTACCTTTTTCTTTTCAATTCTAGCGTTCTTCCAAATTTCTAGAATGCGAACGACAATTTTATCAAGCGTTTCGGCCATAATCTCATGCATAGTAAGGTCATCGTCTGCTTCTACAAAATAAGGACGCCATCCACACCCTTCAAAGAATCTCGTAATTTCTTCTTTAGAGATTCGAGAGAAAATAGTGGGATTACTGATTTTATAACCATTTAAATGAAGGATAGGAAGTACAATTCCATCATGTTCTGGATTGATAAATTTATTGGCATGCCAAGATGTGGCAAGAGGACCGGTTTCGGCTTCTCCATCGCCAACGACACAAGCCGCAATTAAAGTAGGATTATCAAAAACAGCTCCAAACGCATGAGCTAAAGAATATCCTAATTCTCCTCCCTCATTAATAGAACCAGGCGTTTCTGGTGCGACATGACTAGAAATTCCTCCAGGAAAAGAAAACTGTTTAAATAATTTTTTCATTCCTTCTTTATCTCGACTGATATTAGGATATACTTCACTATAAGTGCCTTCCAGATAGGTTTGGGCTACTAAAGCATTTCCTCCATGTCCTGGGCCAGAAATATAAATCATATTTAAGTCATATTTTTTGATAATACGATTTAAATGAGTATATATGAAGTTTTGTCCTGGAACGGTTCCCCAGTGACCAACAATTTTTCTTTTGATATGTTCCTTTTTTAAGGGTTCTTCGAGCAATGGATTATCTAAAAGATAAAGTTGCCCAGCTGCTAGATAATTAGCAGCATTCCAGTAATCATTTAGTTTTTTTAGTTCTATTTCATCCATATTTTCCCTCTTATTCTTTCTTTATTATTTTACTATAAAAGCAAAAATATAGCAATCAAAAAGAATGTTTGAATTTGGCTATTCATACCATTTTATAGGTGATGAATTTGAATAACGATTTAAAAAGACCTTATCCACCAATTGAAGTGGAACAAGAAAATGTGGAATATGCAAAAATTCTTTTAGAGGATTATGCAGGAGAAGGGGGAGAAGATACTGCCATTCATGAATATCTTTTTCAAAGTCTTGTGCGGGAAGAAGAAAAAGAGATATTTAAAGAAATTGCCGAAATGGAGATGCATCATCTTTTTATTCTGGGCGAACTTATTTGGAAGTTAGGTTATTGTCCTGCCTTTTATACGGTAGATAGCAGTATTAATTGTCCTATTCCTTGGACCAGTAAGTATCTTAATTATTCCCTTGATTTTAAAGACATCTTATTGGAAGATATCGAAAGAGAACAAAGGACGATTCAAAGATATCAAAAGCATATAGAAGAGATTCAGGATCCTTATATTCAAAATATTTTAGCGCGAATTATAGAGGATGAAGAGTATCATATCTGCTGCCTTGAGACGTTATATCATCAATATAGTTTCTAAGAAAAATTTTTTAAAATTTTTCTTTTTTTATTTGAGTTGAAAATAAAGGTATTTTCTAAATAAACTGTTGCTATTTTCCTTATTTTGTGGTATCTTTTTGATAGTAGGAGGCTAGAAATATAGAATTGCAGTAGGAGGGTTTTATCGACATGAGAAAAAAATTTACTTGTGAATGGATAACAGATCTATATGTCATAATCATGTTAGGGTTATTCCCACTAGTTATTACAAGGTCGGGATATCAAACGGTTGATGTAGTGAAATACCACTTTTTTACGTATACTACTTGTATTTGGATTATTTGCTTATTAATCTGTATTTTGAAAGATTTAATTTGTAGGAAACCAATTTCGATTCGTTTTCGACCCATTCATATAGTGGCAGTAGTTTTTTTACTATTCACAATTATCTCTTCACTTTCTTCTTCATATGGTTTCATTAACTTTTTTTCTGAAGGACTCTGTGATGATTTATTAGTTATTTTTCTCTATGTGATTAGTTTTTTAGGAATTTCTTTCTTTTGTGTTCCTAAAAGAATTCATTTGTGGGCTTTAGGCTTTGGACTTGGTGTATGCAGTATCATTTGTTTCTTACAAATGCTTGGTTTTAATCCATTAAACTTATATCCTGGTATACTAAGTTACTCGAATATGCAAAGTTTTTTAGGTACAATTGGCAATATTGATTTTTTATCTACATATTTATGCCTTACAGTACCTGTCTTGGGAATATATTCTTGGAAGTCTAAGAATCACGTTGATCGATTTTTAATTTTTCCTGCCATTTTAGGTCTAGTTATCTTATTAAATTGTGGTGTATCAGCAGGAGTTGTAGCTATTCTTGGTTGTGCATTCGTATCTATCCCATTTTTCTTTCATAAAGAAAAAACAATGAAAATAGCTTCTGTAGTTTGTGTCATATTAGTTCTTCTTAGTGCAACAATGATATATTTTTATCCAAAGAAGAGTGGAACTATTTATGAGATGTCTCAAGTTCTCCATGGAAGACTGGATGATGACTTTGGGACAGGTCGTGGACAAATATGGAAACGAGGAATTACGCTATTTTTAGAACATCCTTGGATTGGTACGGGGCCAAGTTCTTCTGGGTACCGTTATGATATTCAGTGGTATCGCTTGACAAATGGAACAGCCATGTCTGTAGGAGATGCTCATAATGCTTACTTAGAATATTTAGTTACAATTGGAATTTTTGGAACGTTAGCGTATATAGCGACTATCTTATGTGGATTAGTTTATGCTATTACAACAAGAAAAAAGAATTCCTATTCCCTAGCTTTGGGTATTGGAATACTGTGTTATAGTATGCAAGTGTTTTTTAATTCCACGATATATTTAGTCGCACCACTTATGTGGATACTTTTAGGTTTATTAGAAAGTATTTCTATAGAAGGAGGAAAGATGAATGAAGAATCTTAAAGAGAATTGTCCATTAATTTGTGGAATTTTCTTTTTTGCTTTTTGCTTTTCTATGGTAGTAACAATGTCTCCTAAGATGCAAACAAACTACTATGAACATTCTGTTAAAAATGGCTCTATTGCTTTGAATGTTCACGTAGGTGTAAAAGGTAGAAATGAAAATTTATCGAATATTGGATTCAAATTAAGCCGTGTTGTAAATGGTGAAAGACAATTCGCAGTAGTAGAAGAAGCAAGTGAGGGTTATGCTATTACTGGTTGGGTAGATAGTGAATCAAAAGCTACTCAAATAAAAACAGATGACATTGGTAATGTTCATTTCACAAATTTAACAGAAGGCAATTATACTGTTTATGAATCAGAGATTACGAGTAAAAATATTACTTTTGTTGAGCCTATCAGCATTGAGGTTAAAAGATTATTAAGTGGTGAACTTACTACAGCTATTAAAACAAAAAATGTACAAACTTCAAAAACAAATAATAGTTTTAGTATTGCTTTAGAACATGACAATTCAGATTGGACGAAAGAGTTAGGCCCAGATGGATTTGGTCCAGGTGGTATTTGTAAAAGTACAGCTTGGATTCATAAAAAAGTTCCTGGCATGAAAAGTGGTGTTCAAATTATAAAAGAAGTATATCCTCCAACAGAAGAGGATTGGGAAGCCACTTTAAAGGTAAGAGCTTATTATGCTTATCCGAATGGAGCTTTAATTTGTCTTACGGAGGATGCTTGCGCTGTAGACGAAAATGCTAAATATTATGATATGATTAGAAGAGTTAACTTAGAAACATTAGATGCGGTAGAGTATAAATCATATGAATTCTCTAGTACTAAAGCAGCTGATGGTACGATAACATTAGATAATACCGTTCCTCTTTATGACTGTTCTCTTGAAGGGGATACTGGAGTTATGACAGTAGAAATTGAGGAAGCAGAAAACGATCAATATAGAACTTTATTTTCTTCTAATTTAACAAATGTAAAACAAGAAGGAAATAAATATGTTGGTCAACTTAATAGTTTATATGGAAATCAAGAAACCATTTATGTTACCAATTGGGATAAGGATTTTGGAGATCTAGAGGTTAAAGAGGTAACTAAAGAGGGTGTTGATCCAGAAAAACAATTTGATTTAACCGTATATCTTACGCCACCAGAGGGAAGTGAGTTAGCAGATAATTATTACTATACAATGGATGGTAGTGATGAAAGAAATGTTATAGAATTAGGCGAAGCTGATGAGAATGGGGCTAGACCAGCTACTTTCCCATTAAGAAATAAAGAAGGAATTAGAATCATGGGATTACCTGCTGGAACAGAGTATGAAGTAGTAGAGGACGAAGATGGAGAATATAGAATGTCTTCTAATGGAGATAAGGGTGTTGTTCCACATGCTGATGTTGCAAAAGCAGAATTAATTCATGAAAAAGGAGCAATTTCTGTTCCAAACACATTCGATAATAGCAATCCTGTTCTTTGGGGAGCTACTATGGTTTTAGCTGTTGTGGCAATTGGTGTTTCTTGTTTCTTTTTAAAACGTAAAAGCCATTAAAAAAGATCAATTTTGATCTTTTTTTTGTATAAGATTTCTTAGAAGGGGCACTATAAGGTTAGAAAGGATGATTTTATGAATACAGTGCCTGCTATGGTATCTACGAAAGATTTGTCTTATTTAGAAGATATGATGAATTGGAATTTTACTCTTTCTAAAAAAGCAAA
Organism: uncultured Bacilli bacterium; assembly: GCA_947632115.1. Lineage (GTDB taxonomy): Bacteria > Bacillota_I > Bacilli_A > RF39 > UBA660 > UBA5578. The sequence continues at coordinate 45,993 of CANROB010000004.1, read as the reverse complement.
TCATTTTAGTCAAGAAGTTCAAGATGTCGTTTTAAAAGAGGCATTTACTAATTTAGCGAATACTTTAAAAGCTCATTATCAAGTTTTATTAGATGCTCTTTATGTAGGAGGTTCAAATGAATAACGAAAATAAAGTGATGAATCCTAAAGTAGAAGTTCCATCTACAGTAGATATGAATGATAAAGATTATCTTAATGACTTACTGGAATGTCTTAAAAATATGGTAAATAATTATTCTTATGCTTTAAATGAGTTAAGTAATCGGGAATTATATGATAAGATAAAACCAATTTTTGATAAAACATCGAATCTTCAAAGATTATTTTTTGATTATGCTTTTCAAAGAGGATGGTATGAATTAGAAAAAGCAGATGCCCAAAAAATTACAGAAGCTTATCAAAAATATAATGGTCAAGTGCAAGAAATGGTTTAAAGAATACTAAGGTATTCTTTTTGTGCTATAATGGGATAAAAGGTAGTATGGTGTATGGAAAAGAAAGTATTTGCAAGGGGTTTTTGTTTTGCTAAAGTGTTTATCTTTTTTGTGTTAGGTTGTTTAATTGGTACTTATTATGAAGAAATCTTATGGTTTATTAAGTATCACGAATGGTCTAGTAGAGATGGTCTTATTTATGGCCCTTTTAGTCCTATTTATGGAGTAGGTGTTTTGATATTTGTTTTATTTTTAGGAAAAAATAATGAAAAGAGAAGTATTCTTAAAACCTTCGTTTATGCAGCTTTGATTGGTGGGGTAACAGAGTACCTTACAGGATGGATAGCAGATACTATTTTTAAAGTAAAGTTTTGGGATTATTCAAACCAGTTTTTAAATATTCAAGGAAGAACAACTGTTCCTTTTATGTTCTTTTGGGGACTAGGCGGAACCATTTTGATGAAAGTAATTTATCCTTTTCTTTCTAAATGGATAGAGAAAATCCCTTATCGTATAGGAACTATTATTTATCGAATCTTTTTTGCTTTTTTAATGTTAGATATTATTGTGACTTATTCAGCATTTGGAAGAATGGCTTTTCGTAATCAAGGAAAGAAACCATTCACTGTGATTGGAAAACTTTATGATAAATATTATGATAATGAATTTATGTATGAGCGCTTTCCCGTTATGAGACCTAATGATTAGTTGACAAGAAAGGGAATGTATGCTACACTAATCCGCCAAAGGGGTGGCAGTATATGAAGTATCCAATCAAGCATGGCGGGAGAGGATTACCTAGAATTTCTTTAACCGATTATCGTTTCCAAGGAAAAGAGTTATTAAAAGAAAGTGAAAAAAGTTCTGTCTTTGAACTACAAGACGGCAGTATCTTAAAGCTTTTCTCTCCTCAATTCCTTTTTGTTTCAGAATTTTGTGGAGGAGATTTAGAGACGAAAATCATGGATACAGAAAAGAAGAGGTGTCTTCCTGAAATTATGTCTCCTAAATGTGGAGTATATGAGGAAAACAATTTTGCTGGATATATTATGCCTAAGGCTAAGGGAGTTCCTTTTTCTACCTATTTAGCAACACAAACAAAAGAGGATAGAGAAAACTTAGAAAAATATGCAACTATTTTGGCTAAGGTAGAAAATATTCTTAGAAGGGCAAATACGTTAGGGTATGTATTTCCAGATCTTTGTTCTTTAGATAATATTTTTATAGACGAAAATGGAAATATTGAATTGGTTAATTATGATGGAATGCAGATAAGAAATCATATGGCTATTGAAACTTCTGCAACTTTTAGAAGTCAAGAAATCTTTATGCATAAGAAATATCGTAATCAAAAATTATTTACCTCAGAATTAGATAAATTAAGTTTGTTATTTTTCTATTTTGCTATGACATTTCAAATAGATTTAGGAATGATTGGACAAGAAAATCCTAATACGGGAAAGAGAATTCGTCTTTCTGATATACTTCAACTTATTGGATTAGAAGAGGAAGAAATCATCTCTAAAATGAACGCTATTTTATCTTTCCATGAGCCAGGAGAATATTTTACGGAAAGTGCTTTTGTTATTGCTTCTAAATATTATTTAGAAGAACAAGGTAATTTTGGAGAAGAGAAATATTTCAAAAGATTAGTAAGGAAGTAGTATAAAACTACTTCTTTTTTTGATATAATGACTGTGGAAGAGATGTGGAAACACTACTTGTAGCGGGTTCAGTATATCCTATAAAATAGTTTTGCAAGTGACTGGGATATATATAACCTTGTCATTCATTGATTTCATCAATGATTCAATTGATTCTCTTCCTTGGTGGTGAAATATGTCTGTTTTAGACAGTTTAATAGATCAAAATGCTTGGTATTCTTTTTTAAATTACAAAGAACAAAGAAATTTAACGAAAAAGGAATATGAAGAATTAAAACAATACATTGATGAAAAAAAATATTTGCCAATTTCTTCTAAGATTGTAGCTGGTGATTATTCTTTTTCGATTCCTATGAAAAAGAAAATTAATAAAAATGCTTCTGGACAAAAAAGAGTAGTGTATTCTTTTTCTAAAGAAGAGACAATTATTTTAAAAATGATCCACTATTTATTAGGAGAATATGACTTTTTATTCGCTCCTAATTGTTATTCTTTTCGCCAAAAGATTGGTCCAAAACAGGCTTTTTGGAAGGTAGTTCATACGACTTTAGGATATGGATATAAAGTAGATATTCATAACTATTTTAATAGTATTTCTGTTCCTAAATTACTTCAAATGTTAAAGGAAAAAGTGGATGAGAAATGTTATTTGTTTTTTGAGAAGTTATTAGAAGATAAAAGAGTTCTTTATCAAGGAGAGATTCTAGAAGAAGAAAAAGGAGTTATGGCAGGAACACCGATTTCTTGCTTTTTATCTAATCTTTATTTATCGGAATTAGATTGGAAAATGATAGATGTTTGCTATGCTAGATATGCAGATGATATCCTTCTTTTTTTACCAACGAAACAAGAACTTTTAAAAAAAGTAGAAGAAATTCGCTCTACCTTTAAGGATTTAAATCTTGAGATCAATGAAAAGAAAGAATACTTTATTGATAAGGGAGAACCTTTTGAATTTTTAGGCTTCTTTTATTCTTCTTGTGGAATTAATCTCTCGCCTCATTCTAAGCAAAAAATGAAAGCCAAAATTAGAAGAAAGGCAAGAGCTCTTAGACGTTGGATGCTACGAAAAAATGTTCCTAGTGAGAAAGCTATGAAGGCTTTAAACAATATTTTTAATTATAAGTTTTTTTATGAAAGACCAGGGAAAGAATTAAACTGGAGTATTTGGTATTTTCCTGTTCTTACAGTGAGTAGTGGTCTAAAAGAAATTGATAGTTATTTTCAACAGCAATTACGTTACTTAAAAACAGGAAGATACAGTAAAACGGATAAATCAAAAGTCCCTTATCAACTATTAAAAAGTACAGGGTATCGTAGTTTGGTTCATGAATATTATGAGTTTACAAAAGAGAAAGTTTGACTTTCCCTTTTTTTTATGTTAGAATAGCCGACCAAAACAAGAAAAAAGGGGGATGACTATGTGGAAAAGACATTTAGGTAGTATCATCTTATCCGTTTTCTTACTTCTAGAATTGGGATTATCTTTTAACATGATTATTCAACCGCAAAAACCTTCTTCTAAGAAAGAAAAGGAAGTTTTGAAATCTCAGGAAGTTGCTATTCTAACACCTAAGATAGAGGTAAGAAATCTTACAATTAAAGAAAAAGAGAACTATCAAATTTCTGACTTTATCGTCGAAATGGATAGTCCTAAAAAAGTAGAATACACCTATAAAGAAGAGCAAATGGGAAGTTATCAAGAACCAGGTCAATATGCAATTGTTCTTTTATTTCCTAGTGAATTAGGCGTTATTTCCAAGAAAGTGACTTTGACTATTGAAAAGCAAGAAGAGAAAAAAGTAGAAAAGAAAATAGTACAAAGCAAATCACAAACTAAAGTAAAAACAGAATCTCTTTCTCAAAAAATTTTATCTCATCAAGGAAAAATGGGGACTGCTGGTAGACTTTATTTTTCAAATTTTTATTCTGTTGCCCTTTATGAGGCAGATTTTTATGTAGATGATCTACAAAAAATAGTAGATGAAAAAGATAGCGCTGCTTATTTTTTATATTATGATTATATCCCAATGATTGCAGATCACTCTATACAAGGATTCGATATTATAAAAAAACAAAAGGTAGGTAGTATTGCTTACCGAAAAGTAAAGAATGAAAAGGGCAAATATTTCTTAGAAAAATATCAAGTGATGGAAAAAGTAGAGGGAACTAATACTGGTACAAGGCTTATAACGAAAGATGGAAGAGACGTAGAAAAAACAGGTGCTTCTTTAGTGATGTATACTTGTAATTCTTCTAATCCAAAGAAAGTAACAATTGTATTGTGGAAAAAAATAAAGTAGAGGGTATTCTCTACTTTATTTCTTTTTATGGAAAGCAAGTTTATATCCGTTCCATACTTTTTCTATAATAATATAGTTCCCTATAGAACCTCTATCATAACGTACTTTGCTTTTTTGCATAAATCCATTTTGTAGTAAAAGTTGTTGATAATCTCCTACACCCTTTACAATATAGGTGTAACGTTTATAAATAGGGGTTTCTTGAATGATAGGTCCTTTTTTTATTCTTCCTGTATAAGGTGGAAAATCCATAAATTCATCAGGAAGGATTGTTGTTTGTTTTTTAAAAAATGAAAACATAAGTTACTCCTTATCTAGTCACAAAAATCGTAACATATTTTTTTTCTTTTTTAAAGAATTTTACGCAAAAAAATTTTATTTTGATATAATGGGTGTGAGGTGAACTATGAACCGGGTAGTATTAATTACTGGGGCTAGTAGAGGAATCGGTGCAAAAACTGCTTTACGTTTTGCAAAGGATAAGGATATTTTAATTATCAATTATTTTCATAGTGAAGAATCTGCTTTACATTTAAAAGAACAAATAAAGAAAGAATATGGTATAGAAGTTATGACCATTCAAGCAGATATTAGCGATGAAAAAGCCGTTCAAAAAATGGTAGATAAAATTATACAGACTTATGGAAGAATTGATGTTCTTATCAATAATGCAGGAATTGCCATAGATGATGAATTTATTGATCACACTGTTTTCAATTTTCGAAAAGTGATGAATACGAATTTGGTGGGATCTTTTTTAGTAAGTAAAATAGTTTCTGCTACCATGTTAAAGAAGAAATCAGGCGTTATTATTAATGTTTCTTCTAATAATGGTATCGATTGTAATTCTCCTATTAGCTTAGATTATGATGCATCTAAAGCTGCTTTAATTTCGTTAACACATAATTTGGCTCTTCAATTTGCGCCTTTTATTCGTGTTAATGCTATTGCGCCAGGATGGACAAAAACAGATTCTGTATTGGAGATGTTTCCAGATTTTTTAGAAGAAGAACGAAAAAAAATTATGTTAGGGCGGTTTGCGGAACCAGAAGAAATTGCGAATGTCATTTTTTTCTTAGCGAGTGATGAGGCTAAATATATAAATGGAGAAGTGATTCGGGTAGATGGAGGAATTTTATGAATAAAGAAGAATGTCTTTCTTTCTTGAATACATGTGAAGAGGCTGTTCAAGAAGAGTTTCAAGAAATTACAAAACGGGAACAAGAAAATAGCAGAAAAGTATTAGAGGCTTTTTGGCATCATCATTTTTCAACTGCTTGCTTTGATTCTACAACAGGATATGGATATGATGATTTAGGAAGAGATACGTTAGAAAAAGTATTTGCAGAAGTATTAGGAGCTGAAGATTGTTTAGTACGGAACCAATTTATTTCTGGGAGTCATGCTCTTACGGTTGCTTTATTTGCGTTTCTTCGTCCAGGAGATTTGATGCTTAGTATTACAGGCACTCCATATGATACCTTACATGAAGTTATCGGTATTAAGGAAAACGCTAGTTCCTTAAAATCTTTTGGAGTATCTTATGATCAAATAGAATTAAAAGACAATGATTTTGATGAAGAGAAAATTCTTACTTATTTACAAAATCATACTGTCAAGTTGATAGAGATTCAACGTTCTAAGGGATATTCTACTAGGAAAAGTCTTACGATTGACAAGGTAAAAAGAATCATTGAAAGTATTAGAAGTATTGATAAAAATGTAATAATTATGGTAGATAACTGTTATTGTGAGTTTGTTGATAACTGTGAACCTGTAGCAGTAGGAGCAGATGTTATGGTAGGCTCTTTAATTAAAAATTTAGGGGGTGGGATTGCCCCTAATGGAGCATATATTGCTGGTAAAAAAGAACTGGTAGAACTAGCAGGAGAACGTTTAACACTACCTGGTGAGGGAAGAGAAGTAGGACCTAGTTTAGGCGTTAATAAAGCTTTAGCGCAGGGACTTTTCTTAGCACCTAGTGTAGTAGCAAGCAGCTTAAAAACAGCCGTTTTAACGAGCTATGCTTTAGAAAAATTAGGATATGAAGTAGAACCAAAATGGCAAGAGAGAAGAGCAGATATTGTTCAAAACATTTGCTTTCATGATGCTACGAAATTGATTCGTTATTGTCAGGGTATTCAAAAAGGATCACCTATTGATTCTTTTGCGGTTCCAGAACCTTGGGATATGCCAGGATATGATGATCAAGTCATTATGGCAGCCGGAGCATTTACGCAAGGGTCTTCCATTGAACTATCTTGTGATGGTCCTATCAGGGAGCCTTACATTGCTTATCAACAAGGTGGACTTACCTATTCTTATGGAAAACTAGGTCTTTTATCAGCTATTCAAGAATTAGAAAGAGAAGAGTAAAATGAGGATATCTCTTCTTTTTTTAAAAACTATGATATAATGATATTAGGATGGTATTATGAAAATAAAAAAATATGGAAAAATTTCTCCTAAAGGAAAACTAATTCGTAGAGGCATTGTCGGAGGAGCGATTGTGGTTTCTTTAGTGCTTTCTGTTGGCTCTTCTTTGAAAGATAAAAGTACGGAAACACTTCCCGAAGAAATTACAATTCTTGTTCATGATTATCAAGAATTAGAAGATATGGGAAAAGACACATCAGCCGTTGAAAAAGAAATCTATACAAGAGTATTACTTTTCAAAAGAGAAATTCGTAAATTCGTAGAAGAAGTAATCGATATGCCGGTTAAAATAGAAGGGGATTTACTCGTTTTTGAAACAACGACGAAAGAAAAAAAAGAAATCAAAGAAGAACTTGAAATCACGGATCCTGATTGGCCAAAACAAATTGGCGCTTTTGAAGAAAATGGCATTAGTTATTATTATTACTATGCTAAGACCGTTTATCAATTAGATATTGATGAACCATCTTTAACAGCCCTTCTTCAATTTCTTTCATCCTCAACTGATTATACGGAAGAAGAACTTTTGGAGGTTGTTAAGCAATATCAGTTAGCGAAACAAATCTCTTATGGATATCGGCTTGCCTATTTAACTTGTTTTGATGAAAAAGCAAACCCTGATGAAAATATGGAGACAACCATTTATACAGGGACAGTATTTGATAATACGAAGTACTCTAAGCAGACTTCTGAATTGATGGATAAAGTGTTACTTACGGTAAAGACAGATTATGTTGAAAGAACAGGAAGTACCTATGAACCTACTTCTTACGTTATTCGGAAAGTTGATGGACACTGGTTAATTATTCATTCCGAAACAGGAGCAACCGACGTTTTAAATGAACAAGAAGGAAAACTTTGTGCAGCCGTCGGTCAAGTACAACTTTGTTATCAGGATGGACTTCTTAAAAATGATAAAGATGCGGATGAGCAAGTTAGTATGTTACAACAAGTTCTACACGAATATTTTCAACAAGAGGAGAATGTTAAAACAAAATAGTTATGTACAAAGAAGTGCATAACTTTTTTTATGAAGTTATCGTGAATTAAACTTTAGGAAATCATAATGTGATATAATAAAAAAAGAGGGATATTATGGATGAAATGGATTTTGAAAAAAGATTTTTAAAACCAAGAAAACATGGCCTTTGGTTGAGTGATTTAGAGGTAGATATTTTAAATCGTTATAATATTGATTATGAAAAATGTTTTCAAATGACAGAATTGCTTTATCAAATTGATCAAGTACTCGAAGAAGAAGAAATAGAGGAATTAGAAAATTTATCTATACAATTAGCAGAAAGAAATTATTATCAAAATACAAATAAGTAGGAGATTTATGTATCAAGGAAAATTACAAGAATATGAAGGAAAGTTATTATCTGTTAAAACGATTGCTGGTATGGTGCATCTTGCGCCTTCTACCCTTTATAAATATTTAAATCAAGGGTTTACCCTTTATGATGCGATAGAAGAGGGAAAAAGAAAATCAGCCGTTGTTTTTAAGAACCGAGAAAAGACCAATAATCAAGAAGCAAAAAAATATCTTTGGCGGGGAAGAGAACTCACAATTAGCCAAATTGCTTTAGAAAATGGTATTTCTAAAGAACCACTTTATCGCAGGCTTAAAAAAGGGATACCTCTTGAAGAAGCGGTTTTAGAAATTCAAGAAAATATTGCCTGTAAGTATCCTTTTATGGGTCGTGAAGTATCTCTTTATCGGATTTCCTTATTAACAGGAATTCCTAGACATTATTTTCAAAAAGTGTTAAATCCTAAGCATATTTATCAAGAAGAGGAAATTCAAAAAATCATTAATCAGTACCAAAAGAAAGATATCTTAAAAGTTAATGGAATTTCTTTAGCGAAATATTGTATTCAAAATCAATTGAACTATAATGTTATTTATTATTTAATAAAAAAGTATTCTTTGCCTGTTGAGGAAGCTATTTCAAAGTACCAAAGAGAAGGTCAGAGAATGAATTTTGCTTATTCTTTTGCGATTGGAGACATTCTTTTATATCATTTTTTAATTAAAGAGAAGTTAGATGATCGTTATGTCAAAGAGAAAATGAACAGGGGAGAAAGTGAAATAGAAAGTATTATTGCTTGTATTTTTCTAAGTAAAGAGACCTACAAAACGAGAGATATACGATTAAAACTCTATCAACTTTATCGTGAGAAAGGAAAAAGTGCTGAAGAAACAGAGAATTTAGATGAATTAGATCGGCAATTTCTTAGAAAGAAAATCTCTCAAGTAGAAAAAGTTCTTTTAGACTACCGGTTATATGAAGCGATTAATCTTCTACCGACTGTTAGTACGGATGAAGAGAGAAAATATATTCTTCAGTCTTTACAATTATCGGTAGATGATGTGGTTTCTAATCATGAATCTTTATTTGAGGATTTTATCGCTGTTGATAGAGATGATGAAATCTCTTATGTATGGAAAAAAAGAACATAGGGAATGAAAAAGCAGTGGGCTTCTTTTTTCCTATTTTTTTTGATATAATAGTGTTGATAATGGGGTTATAAAGATGGGAGGAATCAATTTGCGGAAATATCGTAAAGACTTTTATAAAAATAAGGATATCATCTCTTCATACTATACCTATTTAACAGGACTTACAAATGAGCATTATTACATTGGCACAGTAAATGAATGGATTGTAGATAATTATTATCTATTAGTGGAACGTGAAAAAACTACCAAAGCCTTTTTAAAGAATCGAAAAGCTTATAAATATGCTTTTAAAAAAGATCAAAATCTTTATACTATTATGGAAAAGATTTTGAAGAGAAATAAATTTAAGATTGATGTGAATACGTTAATTCAAGAGTTAAATCTTTATCAGGACAATTTCTCTTATTATTTTTCTTATTATGAAATGAATTCTATTGGTGTAGTTTGTTATTTAGTTCTTTTAGATGAGTTAGTAAAATTATGTGGTCGTGAAGAAAAAAGATTAAAGGAATCTTTTGAAGTAAAAAATATTATTGAAACGATTGAACAGGATATTCATAAATATCATGAGGTCGATCTTCATGACTATATTACGATTACGGAAGATATTGTTCAAAGACCAGTTTATTTGGAAAGATTAAATGCTGGTTTAAAAGAATTAGGACAACGTTCTAATGAAGTCTTTAAACAATTAAATGAAATACTAGATGCTAAGAATATTAGTTTAAATACGATTATTGAAGGTGTTTATCAAGGTGTTGCGGAAGAAAACATGTTAGTTGCGAATATCTTTAATAGTATCGTAAAATTGAATAAAATTGAAATTGAAAAACTCTATCGTAAAGTTAGTAAGACAGAATATATTTTATTAATGGATTCTTGTTATGGACAAATGACAACGGAGACAAAAGAATTATACCGGGAAAGAGTCCTTATCAATGCTAAAAAAGCTCATCAAACAGAATATGAATACATGAAAGGAATTATTGCTCGTGCTACTAAGGAAAATAAGCATGTAGGAGAGTATTTAAGAAAAAAAGAAAACTTAAAATTACGGGCAATTGTCTTCACCAGTTTGATGTCTATTTTAACCTTTATTATTTCTTTTTTACTTTCTAAATATTTTATTCCATCTAGAATTTTAGGAACGATTATCCTTCTTATTCCTGTTAGTGAAGTGGTATTAGAAATTGGAACGAGAACGTATCTTAAATTTTATCCCCCAAAACCAATTCCTAAACTAGATTTTACTGATGGAATTCCAAAGAATGCTGCTACGATGACTGTAATTGTCACGATTCTAAAGAGTGTTGATAAAGTAGAAAGGATGTTTGACACCCTAGAATCTTACTATTTAGCAAATAAATCAGATAATCTTTATTTCACCCTTTTGGGAGATGCTTCTTCTAGTTCTCGGCAAATTGAACCTTTTGATGATGAAATTGTAGAGGCAGGACGTGAAAGAGCAAAAAAATTAAATCAAAAATATGGAAAAGATATCTTTTATTTCATTTATCGAAAAAGAGTTTATAATGAATCAGAAGAGGAATGGCTTGGATTTGAGCGTAAAAGAGGTGCTTTAGAGCAATTTAATCGTCTTCTTCTTGGAAAATTTAGCGATGCTGAGAAAAATCAGTATTACATGACAGATACTTTCGATGAATTTGATAAAAAGATTAAATATGTTATTACCCTAGATCAAGATACACAATTGATCCTAGGAGCTGCATCTCAATTAGCAGGAACAATGGCACATCCTCTTAATCAACCAGTTCTTAATAAAGAACACACGAAAGTTATTGATGGATATGCGATTATGCAACCAAAGGTAAGTGTAGATGTAGAATCTACTAACCAATCTTTATATACCCAAATCTATGCTGGTATTGGTGGTTATGATATTTATAATAAAGTAGTTGCTAATTTCTACCAGGATGTCTTTAAAGAAGGTAGTTTCTGGGGAAAAGGAATTTATGATCTAGAAACATTTGATGAAGTCTTAACGGGATTATTTCCAAATAATCGTATTTTAAGTCACGATTTATTAGAGGGAAATTATATTCGTTGTGGCTTTGTATCTGATGTTGAGGTCATTGATGATTTCCCATCTACTTTCCTAGCAGATGCTACAAGAAGACATCGTTGGGCTAGAGGAGATATGCAGATTGCTTCTTGGCTCAACCCTAAAAAATCCCCTTTAAATGTCATTGAACGGTGGAAAATCTTTGATAATTTAAGAAGAGGTTTTTTGGAAGTAACTTTACTTTTCATCCTCATCCTTTCTCTTTTAGTAGGGGTATCTAATCCTGCTTGGTGGATTCTTTTTGTAACAGGTGTTCTTATTCTTCCTATTTTCTTTTATATTCGGGATAAAATAAGAATTCAAAAAGAGAGAACCTTAAAGATAAAACATTATGAAAATATCGCTTATGGATTTAAAGCAGTCTTTATTCGGACGTTTTCCACTTTTAGTGCCCTTCCTTATAATGCTAAATTATATATGGATGCCTTTATTAGAGCTTGGTGGAGAATGCATGTCAGCCATAAACATTTACTTGCTTGGATTACGGCAGATGATGCTAGTAAAACGACTAAAAATACGTTCTTCTCTTATCTAGTAAATTTTAAAGTCAATTATTTTGTATCTTTCTTCTTTTTACTACTTGTCTTTCTTTTTAGAAAAGAATATTTGTCTTTAACATTTGGTATTGCGCTAATCTTCTTTATTGGAAGCCCAGTCTTTTACTTAATTAGTAAGGATATTCGACGTGGCGGGAAAAAATTGTTGAAAAAAGAGACCGAAGATTTACGGAAACTTGCGTATGATACTTGGAAGTTTTATGACGATTTACTATTAGAAGAAAATAATTATTTAATTGTTGATAATTATCAGTTAAACCGTGAAGTAAAAGAGGACGTGAAGACTTCTCCTACCAATATTGGTTTTTCTCTTATGGCACTTATCAGTGCTTCTGAATTAGGATTTATCACAAAAGAGGAAGCAACCTTTAAAATTGAAAAGGTTATTGAAACGGTAGAACGGTTAGAAAAATGGCATGGACATCTTTATAACTGGTACAATGTTAAGACCTTAAGTAGGATGTATCCACCTACTATTTCGACAGTAGATAGTGGAAACTTTGTCGCTTCTTTGATGGTAGTAAAATCTTTTATCAAAGAAAATGGCTCTGAGAACTTAAAAAATCGTATTGAAAATTTAATTCGTCAGACAAACTTTAAATATCTATATAACAAAGATGAAATGGTATTTAGTTGTGGTTATGATGCTTATAATGAACAATTAATTCCTTTTAATTACAATAAATTTGCTAGTGAAGCAAGACTTACTAGTTTCATTGCCATTGCCAAAGGAGATATCAAGAAGAACCACTGGTTCTTACTTGATAAAACCCTTACTACTTTTATGGGTAGAAAAGGATTACTGTCTTGGTCCGGAACTTCTTTTGAATACTTTATGCCACTGATTTGGATGAAAGCTTATCCAAATACGTTAATGGATGAAAGTTATTATTTTGCTTACTTTTGCCAAAAAGAATACATGAAATCTATTGATAGCGCTATGCCATGGGGAATTAGTGAAGCAGCTTATAATTTATTAGATGATTCTGAAAATTATAAATATAAGGCTTTTGGAACACCATACTTAAAATTTAGAGATAATTCCGAAGAACGTATTGTACTTTCTCCTTATGGATCTATTCTTGCGATTACTAGATTCCCAAAAGATGTTTATAATAACTTACAAAAATTTAAAAAATTAAAGATGTATGGCAAGTATGGATTCTTTGAATCTTACGATTATGAAGATAAGACACCAATTTTCTCTTATTTTGCCCATCATCAAGGAATGATTCTTTGCTCTTTAGCAAATCTTCTTTGCAAGGATTCCCTTAAGGAATACTTCTATAAAGATATTCGTGTTCAATCTTTTGATGTTTTAAACAAAGAAAAAGTTCAAATTGAACCAATGATTGATTTAAAAATTGTTAAATACAAAAAATATGATTACGATAAAGAAATCTTTGAAAATGATATTCGGGAATATGCCTATTTATCTCAGCGACCAGAAGTTTCCGTTCTTTCGAATTCTCGGTACTGCATTTTAATCAATGACCGCGGTGCGGGATTCAGTCGCTATAAAACAATTCAATTAAATCGTTATCGGAAAATAACAGAGCAAGAATATGGAAATTTCTTATATATTCGTGATCTAGAAAATAACAAAGTATGGAGTAACACCTATGTTCCAACTAATGTAAAACCAGATCGTTATAATGTTGTTTTTGCACTAGATAGAATTCGTTATATGCGTGTTGATAATGATATTGTTACGAATACAGAGATTATTGTTACCAAAAGGCATAATGCAGAAATCCGCAAAATTACTTTTAAAAATGTATCCCCAAAAACGAAAAAATTAGAGTTAACAACCTATACAGAACCAATTCTTTCAGAAAGAGATGCGGATATTGGACATCGGGTATTTAATAACATGTTTATGAAATCTTCTTTCCATGAAGATACTTCTTCCCTTATTTTAAGTCGTCGTATTAGAGGAACGAAAGATAGATTTTATATGGTGAATAAGCTTTTAGTGGAAAATCCATTAGAAGAGTATAGTTATGAAACAGAAAGAAGTCATTTCTTAGAGCGTGGTACAGACTACCATAAACCAAGTGGTATTCATAAAAAACTAACAAATTATGTGGGGGAAAATATTGATCTAATTAGTTGTATTCGAAATAGAATTGAAATTCCTTCTTTAAAAGAAGTAACGGTTTATATGATTACTGGTTTTGGTAAATCTGAAGAACAGGTATTATCTATTGTAAATGCTTATCATAATGAGGATACCATTGAAGAAGCTTTTGAATTAGCGACTATGATGGTAAATGCTGCTACTAAGAAATTGGGAGTAACAGGCGCAGATGTTCATCACTATAATATGATGTTAAACTATCTCAATCAAACAAGTCGTATTCACTTAAATGAAACGCGTAAACGTTTGCTCCTTCAAAACAGATTAGGACAAAACACATTATGGAGTTTTGGAATAAGTGGGGATCGACCAATTATCTTATTAGAGATGAATGATTTAGATTCTTCTTCTATTGCTCTTGAATTATTAAAGGCTTTTGAATACTACAAGAGTAAATGTATTTTTGTCGATTTAGTCATTGTCAATAGTTATGATGAAAAAGCCGCAAAGACTATTGCTAAGATGGTAAATGATGAAGTGTATCGGATGTATGCTATTAATAATTTCTCCCATACACCAGGTCGAGTTGTTTTACTAGAAAGAAATAAAATGAGCGATGAAGATTTAAATCTCTTCCGTGCAATCGCGAGACTTTCTTTCAATTCTAACTATAACCATTCTTTGAAAGAGCAAATTGATAATCTTCAAAGAGAAAATCAAATGAGTGATTATACGGAAAAAGAATTGTTACAAAGTGAGAACACAAACGAAGAAGAAGAGCTACTTTTCTTCAATGAATATGGGGGATTTAGTAAAGATGGAAAAGAATACCATATTACGAATCCTAATACCCCTATGCCATGGTCTAATGTTCTAACAAATGGCTCTTTTGGTACCATTATTACCAACAATGATAATGGATATACGTATGCTGATAACAGCCGGGAATATAAGATCACTTCTTGGACAAACGATACCATTATTGATGATAAATCAGAAGGAATCATGATTAACAATCAACAAATTGTTTGGCATGACGCTATTCACGGTATTGGCTACAGTAAATTTAAATTTAAAAATAAAGAATTTAAATTAGAGGTAACGTATTTTGTTCCTCCTACGGAAAATGTCAAAGTAGGTCTTTATACTTTAAAAAATATTTCTGGAAAAGATTTGGATATCGATATTTCTTATTGGATCAATCCTGTTTTAGGAGAGACAGAAGAAAAAACGGTTAGACATCTTGTTTGTAATTATTATGAACTGAATAATTTCTTAACTATCCAAAACAAATATGCGATGAATTTCCAAAACAATATTGTTTATATCGGAAGTACGAATAAGATTACGTCCGTAGAGACATCTACTGTTATTTCTAAACGGGTAAATACTCATGAGACCATAGGTAAGAAAGATTCCATTACTTTTGCGTTCCTTCTTGGATGTGAAAAGAACGTTGACGATATTCAAGCAGTACTTAAAAAATATGAAGATATTTCTTATGTAGAGAAGAAATATCAAGAAACAGTTGACTGGTGGGGTCAAAAACTATCTACGATTGAAGTAAAAACAAGTGATGCCTCTTTTGATTTCATGGTAAATTACTGGTATTTATATCAAACTCTTGCTTCTCGAATTATGGCAAAATCTGGTTTCTATCAGGTTGGAGGAGCCTTTGGATTTAGAGATCAGCTACAGGATTCTATGAATATTTGTTTAGTAGATCCAGAAATTTGTCGAAAACAAATCCTAATCTGTGCGAAACATCAATTCCCAGAAGGAGATGTACTTCACTGGTGGCATGTTGAGAACCATTTCGGATTGCGTTCTCGTTATAAAGATGATTATTTGTGGCTCATCTATGCTACTTTAGAATATTTAAGAGTTACAGATGATGATAGTATCTTAAAAGAACAAATTCCATTTGTTCAAGGAGATCAGTTATTCCCAGATGAAGAAGAAAGAGGAATGAGTTTTACTTATACAGAAGAAACGAAATCTCTTCAAGAACATCTAAATTTGATTATGCAGAAACTCCTTACCGAAATAGGAGAGAATGGTCTTCCTCTTATGGGTGGTGGAGACTGGAACGATGGTATGAACCGTGTCGGTATTGGTGGAAAAGGAACGAGTGTATGGCTTGGATTCTTCATGTACGAGGTGGTTCGAAGATATATAGAGATTTTAAACACTTATACCAAAGAAGATACGACTACTTATGAAGAGTTTAATAAAAAATTAAAAGAGTCACTTTTGAAAAATGCTTGGGATGGAGAATACTACTTAAGAGCTTATTTCGATAATGGCGATAAATTAGGAAGCCGTGAAAATACAGAATGTAAAGTGGATTTAATTTCACAAAGTTGGGCTATCTTAACAGATATTGCAACGGATAGTCAAATTCGTACTATTTTAAAAGCAGTTGAAGAAAATCTTGTTGATGAGGAGCATGGACTTATTAAGTTACTTACGCCGCCATTTTCTAATCCACAAGATAATCCAGGATATATTAAGGATTATTCCGCTGGTATTCGTGAAAATGGTGGTCAATATACGCACTCTGTATCTTGGTGGATTATGGCACTTTTAAAATTAGGTTTCTATGATTTAGCGTATCGTTATTATCAAATGATTAACCCAATTCATCATTCATTAACAAAGAAAGCGGTAGAGACATATCAAGTAGAGCCATATGTTATTGCGGCTGATATTTATAGCAATCCAAATTTTGCTGGACATGGTGGTTGGACATGGTATACAGGATCTAGTGGTTGGTTTTATCATGTTGCTATTACGGATATTTTAGGGTTTCATAAAATTGGTAAGCAACTTTATATTCTTCCTTCTATTCCATCAAAATGGGAAAATTATAAATTAACGTATCATTATGAAGAGACAACCTATATCATTAATGTCAATAATCATAAAGATAATAATGAGATTCGTCTAGATGGAAAAGTAGTAAAAGAAATTAAATTAGTAAATGATAAAAAGACTCATAATGTTAATGTAAACATTCAAAAAAGGAGTGTAAAATGATTCGTTTTGACTTTCAAAAATATCAGTATAAAAAATTAGAAAACTATGATTTAAATGACCTAAAGGAAAGATTTTTAAAAGATAACCAAATGAGCGGTTGGTATCGTCTTGACCGTACTGACTTTGATAAAATTTTAGATTCTGCTGCTTATATTCGAAAAAATTGTGATGTCTTTTTAGTCATTGGAATTGGTGGTTCTTATATGGGAGCGAAAGCCGTGATTGATGCTATGGCTCCCTACTTTTCCAAAAAGAGACCAGAGGTTCT
Source organism: uncultured Bacilli bacterium (assembly GCA_947632115.1). GTDB lineage: Bacteria > Bacillota_I > Bacilli_A > RF39 > UBA660 > UBA5578. The sequence goes on along the minus strand of CANROB010000004.1, from coordinate 28,665 downwards.
TTTTGCAGGTTACCAACTTTCTAGTGACTACTTAAAAGAGTTATTAGATTACTTAGAAGATAAGGAAGTAATGGTAAATGTTATTTCTAAAAGTGGTACGACTTTAGAGCCAGCCATTGCTTTTGACAAAGTTTTAACATTTATGGAAAATAAGTATGGGGATGCTACGAAAGATAGAATCTTTGTAACAACAGATGCCCATACAGGTGCTTTATTAGAACTTGCCAAGGAAAAGGGATATACACGGTTTATTGTACCCGATGATATCGGCGGAAGATTTTCTGTTTTGACTCCTGTTGGATTACTTCCTATTGCTGTAAATGGACTAGATATTGAAGAACTTTTCTACGGAGCAGAAGAAGCCAAACGAAATTTGAATGCCTGTTATTATTACACTCTTCTTCGCCATGAACTCTATCAAGAGGGGAAATTTATAGAGTCTTTCGATATCTATGAGCCTAAATTAGCTTCTTTTGCGGAATGGTTAAAGCAACTCTTTGGAGAATCACAAGGTAAAGAGAATAAGGGAATCCTTCCTACCTCCACGATAAATACTAGAGATTTACATTCTCTTGGACAATATTATCAAGAAGGAAAAGATATCCTATTCTCTACCATTTTGTTTGCGCATTCTGATAATACGATTGCATTAGAGGAGTATCATAAGACATTAGATCGTGTGAATGAAATAGCGATGGAAAGTGTTGCCCAAGCACACTATGAAGGGCATTTGCCAAGTTCCATCATTTCTATGGATGAAATTTCTATGGAAAATCTAGGTTATCTCATTTTCTTCTTTGAAATGAGTGCCATGCTAGGAGGATATTTATTAAATATTCCTTATTATAATCAGCCAGGAGTAAACGGTTATAAGGATATCCTTCATAGACGAATAAAAGAAGATGCATAATCTTCTTTTTTCTTATCTATTATTTTGAAATATTGTTTCTTTTTAGAAAGTGAAAAAGCCTAGTAAATCTCTAGTAGCTCTCTACTAAAATAGGGATGTAAAAATCCCCTTTCTATGGTATAATGGGGAAAATAGGAGCGGTTTTATGGTGGAAACAAAGTCTTTCTTAACGGAAGAAGTAGACTTATCAAAAAATCCATATAATCAAGTTTCATATCGCCCTCAAAATAAAGAGTTGTTGGTCGATTTTGATGCTTTCATAAAACTGGTAGGGGAAGCAAGTACCCTACAGGATTTTCGTAGTGCGAAAAAATTGACTCTTCAGTTTATGGAGCTCCTAGAAAAATGTGAAACAAAGTCCGATTTAGAGGATATCGAAACACTTCTTCAAGAATTTGCTAAAATAGATTCTTATGGGGAAGAACTCTTTCAAAAATTTTATCAATTTATTGCTTTAAGAAAAAAAGATATTCCTGAACTTCCTAAGCAAGTATCTAGGTTAGCAGCTAATAAAAAAGATATGGAAAGTGAATATTTTAAAATCTCTATTCAAACGGAAAATGTTGCTTTAGCGCTTCGCATTCGTGCTTTATTAACGGCACTTTCTCTTGCGGATATTAAATCCGATAAGGAAAATGAGTTACTTGTATCTGCGCAATTCATCAATGCTTTAGGGTTTTGTCAAGAGGAAGAAGAATTAGAGTGTGTACGTACCGTATTAGAAGAAGCATCTAAAATGGGTGGAATAGCGACTCCTTTTTATCAATCACGTAAGGATTTATTAACCATGGATGGCCTTCGTAAAATCAAAGAAAAGTTTGGACAACGTCCTAATGTAAAAGTAGATGTCATCGCTCATCGTAAAGTATCTATGATAGAAGAGTCTCCTATAGAAAAAGACTATTCTGTTGAAAAAATTCCCGATTCTCCTCCTGTTGCTTTAGAACAGCCAATTGCTCCTTTAGAAGAAGAAAAAAAAGAAGATACAGTGATTACGAAGGAGAAAGAATATGCTTTAGAAGATTTAGAAGTAGCCTATCAAAGAGGAATGGATTTCTATTTCCAAATGATGGGTTCTCCTGAAAAAAGAGTGGATCAATTAGAAGAACTTTTCTATCTTCTTCGAAAATTAATAACACAATTAGAAAGCACCCAACCATTTATGGATCAGGAACTTTTTATGAGAAGATATAAAGAAGTAGAAGAGGCCATTAGAACCATACAATCTCTTTACTTACAAACCACAGAAGAAATAGAGAATTTTGATAAAAAATATCGAGTATGTCTTTATGATTTCTTTGAATTGTTAGAATCAAAGACAAATGATTCTGCTGCTTTAGAAGAGATCCAAATTAGACTATCTCGCTTACAGCAACAACTAAAGGATTTAGAAACGAGAATGTCTAAAAAGACATATAAAAAATATGAAGAAGAATTAGAAGACATCTTTCATAAAATGACTAGAAAAAAAGAAATGGACTTGGTGTCAAATAAGAGCTTAGATGATGTTGAACCTTTGGTTTATTAAACTTGCTTTACGCAAGTTTTTCTTTGAAAAAAATGAAATATTCTTTTTATAATTTAAAGAAAATATTACCTTTTATTCTTTACCTTCAATTGATTTGTCAATTTGACAAGCCTTATCGAAATATGGTACGATAGCAGTGCTTTCCAAAAAAGAAATGAGTGAGGTGACTTCATGTGAAAGCATACCAGAAGACGATATTACTTGTTCTATTGACAGTAATAGATTGTATCGTTGGAGGGGTTATCATAAGAGATGTTGTAGTGGAAAAACCTAAATCAGAAATGACGGATATTCCCGTATCAGAAGTTGGACAAGCTATCCCTAACGAGGAAGAGTCTAAAGAATTAGAGGAATTAACTGAACCTAAAGTTGTGGAAGAACCAGTCAAAGAAGAAAAAGAAGAAATTGTTTATGATGGTATGACACTAAAGGAGTTATCTACCAAATTAAACCGTTCTTTAAAGGGTACTATTGCCGGAAAAGGGGAATTGATTGCCTCTTATTCTTTAAAAAAAGGAGTAGATCCTTATATCGCTACAGCAATTATACTATTAGAAACCGGTTGTACATGGAATTGTAGTCGTTTGGTGAAAGAATGTAATAATGTAGGAGGTCAAAAGGGAAAAGGTTGTGGTAGTTACCGCTCTTTTAGTTCTTTAGAAGCTGGAATCAAGGGCTTTGTAGATAATTTGTCAAAGAATTATTTTTCAAAAGGACTAGATACACCAAAGGAAATCAATAAAAAATATGCAACGGATAAGACATGGTATAAAAAAGTAGAATCTTATGTAAAAAAAATAAAGAATAAATAAAATGTGAAATAAATGAATGCTTTTTATGCATTCCTAATAGAGAAATGTTTATTGAAGACATTTCTTTTTTTTGATATAATGAGTATGGTGAAGGATATGGGATGGTTTACAAGTAAACCCAAAAAAGCATTAAATTCAAAAACTATGGCTTCTTTGGTCTATGAATCTGTTCGTATTCGTAGTGGGGAAATAGAGCCCATTTTTGATCAAGCAGGAGTTGTTTATGATGAGGTTGAAAATCAACTAGTCATTATGGGCATTAACTATGAAATCCTAAATTGGGAACTAAGGAAAACAACATCTAAAGAGATCGTTGATGCCATTATGGATATGGCATATAAGAAGTTTTACTATTCTCTTCAAATTGATAAGGATAGGGTATTACAGTATCAGGAAATTATGAACCGCGCAAGTAAGAAAGCTGATGAAATTCTTTTTGTAAAGTATGGTCAAAAAGTCCCTAAATCTGTTTTGCTTTATAAACTCATTTTAGAACTAGAAGAAATTCAAGAGGTTATCTTAGAACCTTCTACTAGAAAATCTATAGAACTCTTAATAGAAGGCTGGTTTCAGGTAGCAAAGGCTATTAATACCGAATATAAAGTAGTGGATACCCCTGAAGATATCGAAAAAAATAAGCCGATTGATTTTGATTTTTAATAAAAAAAGGTATCTTTCTTGAAAATTTATGCTATAATGTAAGTAATAATGGAGGTACGCGATGGAACCAAAAGATTCAAGTTTAAAAAATGTTGATTTTGAAATATTGTGGGAGGATAAACCATCAGGACTTTGGCAACGTTTTTTAACAAGTATTCACATGAATTTTACAACCTATCAAATTACAAAAGATGAATTAATTGTTACAACGGGCTTTTTTAGAAAAAGGACAAATACCGTTGAACTATACATGTTAAAAGACCCAGATTCAACAGAAAGTGTCTATCAAAGAATATTAGGAATTGGAACGGTTTCCGTCGTAGTGGATACCCATGGAACGAGTGAGAGAGCTGGTACCAAAATATGGCTAAAAAATGTACCAGAACCTGCAAAAGTGAGAAAATTATTACGTGATGCCATCGAAGAAGATGTCATGGAAAGAAAAATTACTTATTTTGATAAAATATAGATTGATAGGTGATAGGATGAATAGAAAGGTAGAGGCAGTAGAACTAATTAATAAAAAATTAGCTGGTGAAAGTTTTTTGTCATACCAGGAAATTGCTACGATTACCGGCTATCATCCTAAGTATATCCTACGTCTAAAGAAAGAAATTTTAAATAACGAGATTCGTTTAGAACATGGAAATAAAAATAGAAAACCTATTAATACAATCTCAGAACAGGAGAGAAAATATATTATCGATCTTTATCGAAGATCCAATGTTAGTATTCGTAAATTCTGTAAATTTTATGGAAAACGAAGTTACTCTTGCATTTATAATGTGTTGAAAGAGGCGGATTTAATTCATCGCAATTAAGGATTTCTTCGGAAATCTTTTTTTTAGGAGGGACTATGAATTCTTTTTTGGAACAATTAAAAAAAGAAATTTTATCTGGCATCCATCCAAATTGGAGTAAAAACCAAAAATTGCGCTATGTCTATATGAAAGCGGGTAAAAAATTAACAAAAGATGCCATTTTTTTCTATAGTCTTGGCGAGAAATTAGGAGATGCCGGTTTAAGTTATGAAGAGTTAAAAAGAAAATATGTTGAAAATGGTGTAGATGAAAACGAAGTGATTTGTAAATCTACTGCTCTTTTTTTAAAAGATATTTATGAAGAATTAGGTATTGAGACGAAATTGATGAAATCCGATACCTTTCAAAGAATTTATTCCAAGAATGGGAAAGAATATTTTGATGTATACCATTATTTTCTCTGTTGTACGGGAGATGATGATAAAAAATATTTTCTCACTCTTTCATCGGATTTAATGAATATTCAAAATAATTGGCAGACAGAACATTTTGCCAATACCATTACGCACCAGTTACGAGAAATTCATGGAAAGGTAAATTTTGCCTATCAGGGAGATCCTATTCAGGAAACCGTTATGTCTTTAGAAGAATTATTGGCGTTAGATTATAGTATTGGTCTCATTTCTAGTGAAAAAGAAACCCATCCTGCAGCTGGTTCCTCTTTTGTTTATTATGAAAATGGGGCAGCCATTGACTCCATTACACTAGCCTCAAGCCCATTTGTCTACCAACGAGCGATAGGACTTATGGCGACTCGTAAGGGATATTCTAAATATTTAAGTGTCCATAGTGATTTTTATGAACAAATTTTTACTTTTCCAACAAGAGATGGCAAGACGATATCTCTTAATGATACCCTGCTTGGAGATTTAAAAGAGGCGGATATCGACGATTGGCGGACAGAAATGTTAAAAAAAATTCCTAGCCAAGATGCTAAGAAGAAAGAAGAAGCTTCTAAATCAGTGGAAGTTGTTTTTAAGAAACTAAAATCTATGTGGAATATGGCCCAAGACATTCGGACAATGGAAGAAGGAGAAGCAAAACAAAAACAAATTACAAGATTAAAAAAAGGAAAAGAAGCTTTTTATAATTTGCTACAGAACTTATCTTCCCTTTTTGTTCCAGAGGAATATCAAGAACCCCATTCAAAAAAGGATGTGACAACCTCGTATTTAAAGAATCGCTTTGAAACTCTTTTTGCGGATATTATGATGCTTAATAAAGAGGAACCATCAATGCTTAGAAGATGTAATGGTCTAGCTGAGAAAATAGAACTATTAGATAGGGTTTTAATGGATGTTTTTGGTGGAGAAATCTTTTCTAAGACAAAGGAAACTGCAAAAGTGACCCGTAGCGTTGCCCTTAATCGTGAAACGGGAAAATATCATGTGTTTTTCCAGCTGAATAATGAACTTTATTATCATTTAGATTTAGATACTGGTCAACTTAAAATTTTACCAGATGTGGTAGAATATATTTCCAATCAATCTTTTGAATTCATTAGTGATGTTTTTCATGCACAAATTTTAGATATTGAAGATACTACGTTTACAAAATAAATAACAAGTCATTTTGACTTGTTATTTATTTTCTTTTGGCATATAAACTTTTTGTTTGGAAGCGTCTTTTAATTCTCCTATCCGTTCGACAATCATTTGTCTTTCGTCTTCTTGTGGAAAGGAAAAAAGAAAATCAGGACTTCCTTGGACGATTAAATATTTTAGTAAATTATCTATTTTCTCAGCTTCCTTTGTTGTTCTATTATAGACGAAATATTCACTAGACGTCTCTGAGGAAGGAACAACAACTAAGTAATTATCTTTATCTTGTTTATCTAAATAAATTTTTATCTCTAAAGGCATAATATCACCTCTTAAATTACTTGTATTGTAGTATAAAACGTTAGAAAAGTCAATTTTTGTCCTCTACAAATAGAAAAGGATATTTTTTTTCTGAATATATTTTTATAGGAGGACATGCTATGAAGAAACCTTATGGCCTAACGGAAGAAGAAGTAGCTAAAAATAAAGAGAAATATGGAACGAATGAAATAGGAAACTATCAAAAGAATAGTTTTCTTCATTTGGTATTACAATCTTTAGGGGATCCCATCATTCGTATTTTGTTAATTGCTCTTGCGATTAAAACGGTTTTTCTCTTTCAAAATTTTGATTGGTATGAAACAATTGGTATTCTTCTTGCTATCTTTATGGCTTCTTTTATTTCCAGTATCTCTGAATATGGAAGTGATAAAGCGTTCGCTAAGTTAATGGAGGAATCTGCTAAAACTTCTTGTCGTGTCATTCGGAGTGGGAAAAAAATAGAAATCCCGATTAGTGATGTCGTAAAAGAGGATATTGTTTTTCTAGAAACAGGGGATAAAGTTCCTGCGGATGGTAAAATTTTAGAAGGGATGATTGGTGTAGATGAATCTAGTTTAAATGGCGAAAGTAAAGAGATGAAGAAAAAGGCCTCTTCTCTTGTACTAAGAGGAAGTGTCGTAGTATCAGGAGAAGCACTTATGAAAGTAGAATTGATAGGAGAAAATACTTTCTATGGAAAAATGGCGGATGAATTAAAGATAGAACAGCCTATGAGTCCTTTAAAACTTAGGTTAGTTGGTTTAGCCAAAATGATTAGTAAAATTGGCTATGTAAGTGCTTTTTTGATTTTTATATCCTATTTATTTTTAAATGGTGTGACGATTCCGAATATCATTTATGCGCTTACTCTTTCTGTTACGATTATTATTGTTTGTGTGCCAGAAGGACTTCCTATGATGGTAACGCTTGTACTTTCTTCTAATATGAAAAGAATGTTAAAAGATCATGTTCTCGTAAGAAAATTAGTAGGAATTGAAACAGCTGGTAGCCTAAATATTTTATTTACGGATAAAACGGGTACACTAACAAAAGGAGAACTAGAAGTTTCTCGCTATGTATCGGGTGCCTTAAAAGAATATACGTATGAAGAATTAATTCGAACGAAACTATCTAGAATAGTAAAAATTTCTTGTACAGTGAATAATGCGAGTAGTTTTGATGAAGAAAAAATTATTGGTGGAAATATGACGGATAAAGCTATTTTAAAATTTATTAAAAAAAATAATTTATCCTTTTATAAAGAAGCCGTTATTCCTTTTAACAGTAAAGATAAATATTCCATCACGACAATTATGGATGAATCAAGAATTCATTTAATTAAAGGAGCGCCAGAAAAAATTCTTCCTTACTGTAAGTATTATTATAATGAACTAGGAAAGAAAGAATTATTAAATCAAACAAAAATAAAACGATATATCGAGGAAGAGGCCAAACGAGGAATTCGTATTATTTTGATGGCAACGAGTACACAAAAAGAAGTACTTCCTTTTCAAAATCTTAATTTGGTTGGTCTTCTCATGATGAAAGATGAAGTAAGAGAGTCCGCTAAAGAAGGAATTAAGTTAGTAAAAAAAGCTCATATCAATACGGTTATGTTAACAGGTGATAACAAAGAAACAGCTATTTCTATTGCGAAAGAATTAGATCTTTTAGAGCCAGATAGCGTTGTTCTAACAAGTGAGGAATTAAATCGTCTTAGTGATGAAGAACTAAAAGGATTGCTCCCTAAATTGCGTGTTATCGCACGGATGCTTCCTCATGATAAAAGTCGTTTAATTCGTATTTGCCAAGAGTTAGACTTAGTAGTGGGAATGACTGGCGATGGGGTGAATGATGCTCCCGCATTAAAAAGAGCAGATGTAGGATTTAGTATGGGAAGTGGAACAGAAGTAGCGAAAGAAGCAAGTGATATTGTTATCTTAGATAATAACTTTTTATCGATTAGTAAAGCCATACTCTATGGAAGAACTATTTTTAAAAGCATTCGAAAATTTATTATTCTTCAATTAACCATTAATTTATGTGCTTTAAGTCTTAGTATCTTTGGACCATTTATAGGGATTGATACACCAGTAACGGTAATTCAAATGCTTTGGATTAATATGGTCATGGATACACTAGCAGGACTTGCTTTTGCTTTTGAGCCACCGCTTTTAGAATACATGGAAGAAAAGCCAAAAAGTAAAAATGAACCAATTATGAATTATTATATGTATAGTGAAATTTTATGGACGGGAATTCTTTCTTCCTTCCTTTGCTTTTTCTTCTTAAAATCTCCTTTTCTTGCCTCTTTTTATCAAAATAAAGATTCTTTACTTTCCGCCTTTTTTGGTTTATTTATCTTTATTGATATTTTTAATAGTTTTAATGCTAGAACCAATCGGTTAAATCTTCTTGCGAATCTTTCTAAGAATAAAGTATTTATTTTTATCATTTTGTTCGTTGTTGTTGTTCAGCTCTTGCTCATTTACTATGGTGGACCACTTTTTAGAACAACAGGACTGACATTTTTGGAACTAGAACTTATGATCTTTATTGCTTTTTTAGTAATTCCTATTGATTTTTTTAGAAAATGGTATTTAAAATCAAAAAATAAAAATAGCGGTGTATAAAATCAATCCTCCTGTATCAAACTATTAAGGGAGGGGAAAAAATGAAAAAATGGATAATTGGTCTATTTAGTGTTCTTGCTTTAGCAGGATGTTCTATCGGTACAGATATGACAAATACACCAACGAAACAAGTAGAAGCCTATTTAGATGGCTATAACCAATTAGATAATTCTGTTCTAGATGATTTAGATACTTTGTTAACTGATACGAAATATACAGTAGAACAAAAAAGCCGTTATAAGGAATTAATGAAAAAACATTATAAAGACATCAAATATGAAATTAAAGATGAAAAAATTAACGGGGATAAAGCTACTGTAGAAGCAGAAATCGAAGTAAAAGATTATAGTAAGATTCTATCTTCTGATGTTATTCCCGAGGAATTAAAAGATGAAGAAGGAAATTATAGTGAAGAAGCTTACTATGATTATCAATTAGAACAAATGGAAAAAGTAGAGGATAAAGTCAAATATACCGTTACTTTCTATTTAACAAAAAAAGATGATAAATGGGTTATGGATGACTTAAGTGAATCTACGAAACAAAAAATACATGGTATTTACGTATACTAATGTATTTTTTTTCTTTTCTAGAAAAAAATATAATACAAATATGGTATAATAGAAAAGGAAAGTAGGAAATAATATGAAATATGAAGTGGGAAAAGTGATAGAATATGATGGCCATTGTGGGAAAATAGCCTCTCAAGACGGGGAATATTCTTTTCTTGATGTAGATGTAGAAATTGATACGATGGGAGTTGGAAGATATGTTTCTTTTAGCCCAGAAGAGTTTCAAGGAACAAAAAGAGCTTTCTTTATCAAAGGATTAGAAGATACATTACGAGATGAACAACAAAGATTTTTAGATGCCCAATAAAAATATTTATGCTTAAATAGGAAAAGAGGACTAAGTTCGTCCTCTTTTTCATATAGTAAAATAGGTGATAGAATGAGATGGCTAGTAGCAGGAATGCTCTTTTTTCTTTTTTCTAATCCTGTATTAGGAATCACGACGAGTGCTGAAAGTGCCATTTTAATGGATACGGATAGTCGTCGTATTTTATATGCAGAGAATATTCATGATGTAAGAAGTGTTGCTAGTATTTCGAAAATCATGACAGCTGTTTTGGCAATTGAATCAGGAAGACTAGATGATATCGTAACGATTGGGGATGAAATCGATAAAAGTTATGGATCTGGTATTTATATTCAAAAGGGAGAAAAAATGAGTCTTAGAGACTTAGTGTATGGATTAATGCTAAGAAGTGGAAATGATGCTTCTTATGCCATAGCAGAATATGTAGCACAGGATCAATTTGTCGAAAAGATGAATCAAAAAGCAAAAGAAATAGGTATGACGGAAACTACTTTTCATAATCCTAATGGATTAGATGAAAAGGAAGGAAATTACTCTAGTGCTTATGATATGGCACTTTTAGCAAGCTATGCAATGAGTTTACCGGATTATAGAGAAATTGTTAGTACGAGGACGCATCAAGTAAAAACAAATAAGAATAGTTATTATTGGATTAATAAACATAAACTTCTTTTTCAATATGAATATACAACAGGAGGCAAAACAGGATTTACCAAAAAAGCAAGAAGAACATTAGTATCAACAGCCGCTAAAGAGGACTTAAATCTTGTAGCCGTAACCTTAAATGATGGAAATGATTTTTTAGATCATGTCTCTTTATTAGAATATGGATTTCAGCATTTTCAAACAGTACCAATTTTAAAAAGAGGCATTCTTTCTATCTATGATGAACTTTACTATGGAAGTTATTTCTTATCTCTTAAAAAAAGTTTTTCTTACCCTATTATGGAAAGTGAAGAAGTGATGATTAAGTTTGAACTTTCTTCTGAACCAAAGGAAGGAGAAGTAGGGACTGCTCGTGTCTATGTAGATGACAAAGAAATTTATCAAGAACCTATTTATGCCGAAAAGATAATTACCTATCAAAAAAACCTACTAAAATGGTTTCATTATGGTCAATAAAATTTGGGGATATTTTATTATGATTGGTATTCTTTTTTCTTTAGCAAGTGGGAATGCTGTAAAGATTAATGAAACCATTTTAAATAGTACGAAAATCAGTTTAGAAATACTTTTTCAAATCTTCCCAGTAGTAGCCTTATGGTTAGGAATTGCCTCTATTGCATCAGAAAGTGGTCTTTTAGAGAAACTATCTACTGCCTTAACTCATGTATTAGGTCCACTTTTTCCAGATATTCCTCGGGGACATATTTCTTTAAGTTATATCGCTAGTAATATTATTGCAAATATTTTTGGTCTTGGAAGTGCAGCTACCCCATTTGGCTTAAAAGCAATGAATAGTCTACAAGAATTAAATGAAAATAAAAAAGAAGCTAGTAGAAGTATGATTACGTTTACGACCATTAATACTAGTGGTGTTACTATTATTCCCACTACCATTATTGCTCTTCGTATCCTTTATGGTAGTAAAAGTCCTACCATCACCGTTTTCGCAACCATTATAGCGACCTCGTGTTCAACATTAGCGGGGCTATTCTTCGATTATCTTTACCGGAGAAAATATGAGTAACTATATTCTTCCTTTGATGGTTTTAGGAATTGTCCTTTATGGTATGCGAAAGAAAATTGATCTTTATGATGTTTTTATTGATGGTAGTAAAGAAAGTTTCAAAATGGCATTTACTATTTTTCCCAATCTTTTGGCGATGATTGTGAGTGTGAATATTTTAGTGGATAGTGGATTTTTAGAATTTTTAGTGCATCTTATTTTGCCCGTTTTAAAAATTCCTATTGAAATCATTTCTCTTGCGATTATGCGACCAATTAGTGGGAACGCTACTTTAGCGCTTTTAAATACGATTTATACGAAATATGGTGTGGATAGTTTTTATGGACTGTTAAGTTCTACGATTCAGGGGTGTACCGATACGACATTTTATGTTATTGCTCTTTATTATGGTAGTGTTGGCATTAAAAATATCCGATATGCCCTAAAGACTAGTTTACTCGCAGATTTAGTAGGAATCCTATCTAGTCTAGGTATTTGTTACCTTTTGTTCAGTTGAATTTTTGCTTTTGATTTGCTATAATTGAAAAGAAAGCAGGGACATTATGAAAAAATATGGTGTGTTGGTGGTTTTGGCAATGTTTTGTTTAACAGGTTGTGGAAACAACCGATTAGTATGTACCATGGAAAATTCAGGAACGAATTATGAAATGAGTCAGAAATATACCTTTACCTTTGCAAAAGATAAAATTACAAAAGCGACGATGCAGACAACGACAATTTTAAAAGAGGATTTAAATACGGAAGAGAATATTGATATGTATTATCAAACAGCGCAATCAGCAGCTGATGAGTATAATGCAGTAGAAGGAATTGAAGCGAAAGCTTCCACTCGTCAAAATAGGATTACGCTTTCTGTAGAGATGAAATCCGCAGCTATGAGTGAGGATGACAAAGAAGAATACTTGTTGAATGAAAGTAAAGAAGAAACAAAGAAAATTCTTGAAGAAAGTGAAGAAGGATTTACTTGTAAGTAATTTCTTTTTTCTTTTATAGGAGTGGTAGAATGGAAAGATTACAAAAGATAATTGCCCAATCTGGTTATTGTTCTAGAAGAAAGGCAGAAGAGTTAATTACTCTTGGAAAAGTAAAAGTAAATGGCGAAGTAGTAACACAACTAGGAACCAAAGTAAGTTATGAAGATACTATCTTTGTAAATGGAAAACCCCTAAGTAAAAAGGAAGATAAAGTATATTATCTATTAAATAAGCCAAGAGGCGTTGTTACAACCTCTTCAGATGAATACGATAGAAAAACGGTTTTAGATCTTCTCCCTGAGGGAAAAAGAGTTTATCCTGTAGGAAGACTCGATTATGATACGACAGGTGTTTTATTAATAACTAACGATGGAGAACTTACGAATCTGTTAATTCATCCTAAAAATCATGTAGAAAAGACCTATATTGCGAAAGTAGAGGGAATTCTTTTAAAACAGGATTTAGAAAAACTATGTACCGGCGTTATGATTATGGGTAAAAAAACATCAAGAGCAAAAGCGAGAATCAAAAAAATCGATAAAAAAACAAATACAACCCTTGTCGAACTTACTATCTATGAAGGCAGAAATCATCAAGTAAAGAAAATGTTTGAAGCGATTGGTTACCCTGTTATGAAATTAAGAAGGGAAAAATTTGCTTTTTTAACAACGGATGGATTAAAGTCTGGAGAATATCGTCCTCTTTCCATTAAGGAAGTAAAAAAATTATATAATGAAGGCAAAAAATAAAAGTACCATGAGGTACTTTTTTTAAAAAGATTAAGCAGCTTCTGCTTTTTCTTCTTCAGGATCGTAGATAGCTCCTACAGGACAACCTTCTTTTGCGTCCTTTGCATCTTCTACGAATTCTTCTTTTACATCTTCTGTGGTAAGAGCTTCTGCTACTCCGTCATCGTTTATATCAAAAACATCTGGAGCAATCGCATGGCACGCACCACAACCAATACATACATCTGGATTAACTTTTACTTTCATAATTTTCCTCCTATAAGAATTATAAAGAAACTTCGTGAAAAATGCAACCTAAATCTTCAAAAAAGATACGTTTTGTGATATAGTTAATACTAGGTGATACTATGGCAAGTAGGATGGACAGATATCATGAGAAAGAAGAGCGAAGCGTTAGAAACGAAGCACTTTATAAGAGTATTGAAAATTTAGGAAATTATTCGAATATCGAAGGCGTTATTGCCATTGATAAAACGAATGAAATTGATATTACTCGTGTGAAAGAAATGCTTCAAAGTAGGGAAGGATATCAAAAAGAAAAAAAATATCGCCAATTAGTATCTGAGGAAAAAGAAGAAACAGAACCTATTCCTATAGAAGAAGAGGAAGAACGCAACTATGATATTCGCGATGTCCTAACAAAAGCAAAAGATACCAGAACCGAAGAAGAGGAAGAATATCGGGTTCTTAAAAACGTAAATTATGATGTAGCTAAAAGAATTAGTCCTAGGTCTCTTGCTAAGGAAACCGTTGAAAAAGAATTAGTAGATACGGTTACCATTCCAAAACCAAATGTAGAAGAAAACAAAGAAGAAAGTGGCCTTTTTGATTCTCTTAAATCGGATACGATGGTAGGAGATCCTTCTTCTATTAAAAAAATTATTGAAGAAGCAAAAGTAGAAGAAGAAAAACAAGAGGAAGAAAAACGGCTAGATGCTTCTAGTAATTTAAGCAATATTGATACGACCTTTTTTACCTCTAGTCTAGGATTTAAAGATAGTGATTTTGAAGATCTAAAAAATTTAGGAGAGAATATCAAAAAACACAACATATTACTACGTGTGTTAATTGTTTGTTTAGTACTAGTAGGAGTATCTATTACGGTTGTTTTATTGATTCAGTTTTTAAATAAGTAGGAGAAATCCTTCTTTTTTTTATCCAAATTTTGAAAACGAAAAGAAGAATAAGGAAAAGCCAAATACTAGGTATGATGGTACTTAAATATTTTTCAACAATGGTGTTTGCAATCGTATTATCTTTAAATAAATGAGTTGAAATCAAAAACATAAGAATCGGTAAGAAATACTCTTTTATTCCTTTTTTGATAGCAAAAAGTTCATGACATCCTTTTAGGCTAACCGCACAGAAAATAAAAATATCAAATAACCATTGAATTGCTAAAATATTTTCTAGTCGGTAAGTAAGGATATTTTCATAAGCACGTTTTAGAATGTGAAATTCTGGATATTGATAGACTAAAGATAATTCTATTCCTAAAACGCCAACAATCATTACGATTACAAGAAATAAAGAAAGCGAGGAAAGGCAAAATCCTTTTCGCATATCTTTTTTTATCTCTAAATTAGGGAAGATTAGCAAAAGGAAAAGAGGAAATACTTGAAACCCTAAAAAAGGAAAAATGGGTTTGGTAACGTTTGCTTGAAAAGCGGGTAGAAAATGTGAAAACTGAAATTGGAATATTAGCCCTATCAAACTGAAAAGGAAAAGAAAAATACTAATATAAAAAAGAATAAGAGCGACTCTAGCGATGATTTTTGTGTCTTTTTTTAAAAGAAGCATCAGTGGTACTAAGAAGGAAAGCTGAATGACAAACTTGGGTGTTTTATTCAAAAATTGACTGGTAAGAAGATTCGATAGATTCCAAAAACCAATACAGGCTAAGAAAAAGAAAAGAAGACAACTTAAACCAATCATCAAGGGATATGCTTTGGGAAAAACGAGAATGTATTTTTCACGCAAACTTTTTTCTGGTTCATAAGAAGCAATATATTGAATCAAAAAGAGAAAAAGAAATCCTATCCCAAAAGAGATTAAAAAAGATAGCCAACTATCGGTTTTAGAAGTTCTAATAAAAAGAGAAAAGACAATGCCAATAAAAAAAGAGCGGGAAAGAAAATAGCTTACGGCAACATAAGAAAGTCTATTTTTCATGTCGTCTTCCTTTCTAAACTTTGTTCTAAAGTTCCTTTACTGGTATAAGAAAAATGTACTTCTATCTGAATAGGATAATCTTTAAAAAATTGATTCCAATCTTTTATTTTGGAAAATTCTTTAGGATACTTTTGATAATATTTGGAACCAATTCCAAAGATATCTACTTCCAGATTCTTCGCTTTGGTAATCGCTTTTACCATATATTTTCTAAGTTCTTTCTCGGCTACTTTTTCTAGTGACTTCATCTCTTCTTCTTTTTCTAGGTTAATTGGACAATCTACTTCTCGCAAAGTACCTTTTGCTTCTGCTTTAATATAAAAAGAGTCTTTCTTAACTTGATAACTTGCGTGATAATCATCCGATACCGTAACCGCAAATTGATCCCCGCAAGGAACATTAAAGTAAAGGGTACCAATCTCACCTAGTACTAGATCAATTCCTATGCTTTCCTCTTGATCTGCCCATCCCACTAGTTTATCATCATGGAAAAGAGCTAGACTATCCAATTTGGTATAGGCATCTTGTTTGCTTTTTTCTTGACTATCTGAGGTTTGTCCTTTTTCTATGTCCCCTAAGATAATCATACTGTTCATAATCGGTTCAAAACCAGGGGATAAATATTTTTCAATAAAGAGATTAAAGGATGCATCACTAATTTTACCCTGTAACTTAGAAGAATTTGCAATATTAGAGGCAATATTTTGAGATGGATAATCGGCAAGAGGAGAAAGAATCGATAAAATATCAGAAGCCTTGGTATCTTTGGCTAATAATAAGTAAAAATTTTGATGGGATTGCGGATCTCTTAATAAGAAATCCAAGACATTTAAAAGACCTCTTCTTGCTATTTCTTCGGAGAAGATGACGACTGATAAATGACTAATATATAATTCTTTAGGACTTACTAAACTGATATTTTTAATGGCGTTATAAATGGTATCTCCTTCTCCAGTTAATAAACTTGTTTTAGCTTCTGATTCTTCAGATTTATTGCCGTTTGCAATCAAAAAAGAAACTTCGTATCCATTATCTTTATAATCAACAGCCATACCTGTCACAATGGCATATTCATTTAATTCTTTATAGTTCCAACAACCAGTTAAGAAGAGGAGTAGGAAAAATACAAATACTTTTTTCATGGTTTTAACCTCCTTTTGTTCTGGGTTAAATAATCTGGTCTTTTTTTCCGTTTACGAGAGGGAAGAAGAAAGAAACTATCTTCCATTCCAGACAGATTAAAAGGACTATAGGGAAGAAGATATGGAGTATTTAAAGGCTCTAGAGAAGCTAACTTGATAATGAGAAATAACCCTGCTGAAACAATTCCAATAATTCCTGTAAAAATAGTCGAAAAGATAAATAGGAGTCGCCACTGTCTAATAGCATTAATAAAATCCATATCGGTAAAAACTAATTCACAAATGGAGGTAATAGCAACTACAATGACAACAAAAGGAGAAACAATTCCCGCCGTAACCGCCGCATCTCCTAAAATGAGAGCTCCAACAATACTCATACTAGCCCCACTCGCACTTGGCGACTTGATATCTGCTTCCCTTAGAATTTCAAAGAGAATGACAAAAATGATAACTTCCATGAAAGTTGGAAACGGGACCTCACTACGCTGGGTCGCAAGAGAAATCAGTAACTGATCAGGGATCATCTCTTGATTAAACGTCATGAGTGCGATATAAAGAGCCGGTGTAATAATCGTAACTAAAAAGGCAATTCCTTTTAAAATACGACTAAAAGTACTACTGGCATTTTTTTGATAATAATCTTCAGAAGTTTTAAAAAAATCCATTAAAATAGCGGGAAGAATTAAAGCATACGGGCTATTTTCAACGAGAATGACTATTTTTCCATTTAAAAGACTCTGACAACAAAAATCAGGCCGCTCCGTACTAATGACTTTGGGAAAGAATGATTTCTCATTGGATTCTAGAAAATCCCGTAAATAGCCAGTATCTAAAATGCCATCGATATCAATTTTGGTAAGAGCTTCTTCTAACGTTTTTACTTTTTTGAAATCAGCAATATCTTCTATATAGATAAGAGCTACTTTACTATTTGTTCTTCTTCCTATCTTTTGTTCAGAAATACGAAGTTTTGGGTCTTTAATGCGTTTGCGAATAAGTCCTAAATTGATGGCATGGTTTTCGGTAAAACTATCTTTTGGTCCACGAATTAAAGGCTCTGAGGTAGACTCAGAAATTCCTCTATCTAGTTTTGTTTTGGTTTCTATAACGAAATATTTTTTTTCTTGATTGACGAATAGACAGGTATATCCTGAAGCAAGATAATAGTAGCATTCATTAAAATCTTCTACTACTTCTAGGTGACTGTTATAAATTTCTTTTTGTAGGATGGAAAAAAGGTCTTTTTCCTCTTCCCATTTGGTCACACTTTTTAAAAGGAAATCACTGATTTTATCATCACTACTAACACTTTCTAAAAAAAGATAAGTAATCTTATCGTTTAATTTTCTTACGACAATATCAGAACTATTTCCTAACGCTTCTTTAATTTTTTTAACCCTTTCTTCATTCGTCATACGTTTCACCTTTATTAGTATGTGTTTAAAGCTCTATTCTATGCAAGAGAAACTGGAGGATTTTAGTGATTTTTTTAAAGAAAGATGGTATTATTAATAATAGGTGATGATTATGGCAAGAAAGAAAAGTCCAAGTCGTTTTTTTGAAGAAATTTTAGAGATTCCAAGACCTTCTGGGCACGAAGATCAAATTGCTGGGTATCTTGTACATTTTGCCCAACTCTATCATTTAGATTATGAAGTAGATGATTATTCGAATGTCATTATTCGTAAGAAGGGAACCCATCCTTTTATTTCAAAACCAATCATTTTACAAGCTCATACGGATATGGTTTGTACAAGTGAAGAAGATTATGATTTTGCGAATAAGGGAATTGAATGGGTTTTAGAGGATGGATATTATAAAGCCAAAAGAAGTAGCCTTGGTGCGGATAATGGTGCGGGAGTTGCCGTAATTCTTTCTCTTCTTTCCGATGATTCGTTAGAACATCCACCAATTGAAGCTGTTTTTACGACCCAAGAAGAAACGACGATGAATGGTGCGAAAAACTTAAATTATAAACATTTAAAAGGAAAAAGACTTATCAGTTTAGATGGTACAGAAGAGGATAAAATAGAAGTTTCCTGTGCCGGGATGGCTAGTTTAACAGTTCATGCTCCTTTTAAGAGAGTAACGAGTGCAAAAAGTTCTTATCAATTATCTATTAGTGGCCTTTTAGGAGGACATTCTGGTGTGGATATTGATTCCCATAGAGGAAATGCAATTAAAATTCTTGCCCATATCTTAGAGGGAATAGAAGATATCGAAATTGTATCTATTGATGGTGGATCTAAAGAAAACGTTATTCCAAGTGATATCAAATGTATTTTTAATACTTCTCATGATTTTAGTGCGGAATACCAATTCTTTAAACAATTTTATTCCTTAGAATATCCAGAGATTAAAATGGATTATCGGCGGATGAAGCAAAGAGATAGGGTGATTGAGAATAAGAAAAGTGTTGAAATTTTACAATTTTTAGATAAAATAGAAAACGGTGTCTTAAAGAGAAATGATGTTGACTTTCCTATTACCTCTAGTAATTTAGGCGTTATTAAAACCGAACAAGAGGAAGTTTCTATCGCCTTAAGTATTCGTAGTTCTTTAGTAGGGTATGAAGACTTTTATGTAAGTCGGGCTGAGAGAATTGCAAGAAGATATCATTTGAAGTTTCAAATAGAGGATAAAAAACCATTCTTTACTTTTCAAGAGGATTCTCCTACTCGTCAACTATTAGTCAAGACTTATCAAGAGTTATATCAGAAAAATATTACCTTAGAAGACGTACATGCTGGCTTAGAGGGAGGTATCTTCGCACAAGAGATGAAAGGATTAGACATTTGTGTAATAGGTGTGAACCTCTATGATATTCACTCTATTCATGAAAAAGTAGAAAAAGCATCCATGGATAGGGTATTAGAATGGTTAAAAGAAACATTGAAAAATATGGAATAAAAAAAGGCTAGGCCTTTTTCTTTTTTTAAAATAAACCAATAATGGTTCCGTCTTTATGAATATCCATCTTTTCATAAGCCGGTGTTTTCGATAATCCTGGCATTGTCATAATACTTCCCATATAAACAACGATAAATCCAGCTCCTGAACAAAGTTTGACATCACGGACAGTCACTTCAAAATCTTTAGGATGCCCTAATTTTTTAGGATCATCACTTAAGGAATACTGTGTTTTCGCAATACAAATTGGTAAATTCTGAACACCTAGAGATTCTATTTTTTGAAGAGATTCTTTCGCGCGGTCTTCATAGACAACTTTTTTAGCTCGGTAAATTTCATGAGCTACCTTTTCAATTTTATCAACTGTGGTATCCTTTAAATCATAAATAGGGTGGAAAGTACTTTTTTGATTAGCTAACTCGACAATTCCTTGCGCTAATTCTAGCGAACCTTTTCCGCCTTCCTCAAATGCTTTAGAGACATAAAATGGTACGCCTTTTTTTAAGACATGTTCTTTTACAAAAGCAATTTCTTTTTCTGTATCTTTATAAAAATGATTTAAGCAGACAACGACATGATTACAAATTTTTTTCATGTTTTCAATATGAACATCTAAGTTCTCAATTCCTTTTTCAAGGTAAGTAAGATTTTCTTCTGTTAATTCTTCTTTTGGACAAAGTCCATTATATTTCATACTACGAATGGTTGCATTCACAACAATTACATCTGGTTTTAATTTTCCTAATTGGCATTTTAAATCTAGAAATTTCTCGGCTCCTAAGTCACTACCAAAACCTGCTTCGGTAACGACATAATCGGCAAGACTTAAAGAGAGTTTTGTCGCAATCATAGAGTTACAACCATGAGCAATATTCGCAAAAGGGCCACCATGAATAATAGCGGGATTTCCCTCTAGGGTTTGAACTAGATTAGGCTTTATGGCATCTTTTAAAAGAAGCGTTAAGGCACCTGCTATTTTTAAATCTTTGGCGTATACTGGATTTCCCTTTTTATTATAGGCTATGAGGATATTCCCAAGCCGTTTTTTTAAATCGTCTAAGTCACTCGCTAAACAGAATATTGCCATAATCTCAGAAGCAACCGTAATGACAAAAGAATCTTTTCTCTCAAAATTGTTTTTTCCTTCCCCCACTCTTATATTTCTAAGAGCCCGGTCATTCATATCCATAGCTCTTGGAAAACGAATCGTTGTCTCATCAATTTCTAGTTCATTTCCTTGAAATAAGTGATTATCAATTGCTGCACAAAGTAAATTGTTACAAGCCGTAATGGCATGGATATCGCCAGTAAAATGAAGATTAATATCTTCCATTGGAACAACCTGCGCAAATCCGCCTCCAGTAGCTCCTCCTTTCATGCCAAAAACAGGTCCTAAAGAAGGTTCTCTTAGGGCGACAATTGTCTTCTTTTTTAATCGCCATAAGGCATCGGCAATTCCAATACTCATAGTTGTTTTTCCCTCCCCATAAGGAGTAGGATTTGTGGAAGTAACCAAAATAAGTTTTCCTTTGCCGTTTCTTTTCTTTTTTATATTTAATTTTGCTTTATTTGCGCCATAATACTCTAGTTCTTCTTTTTCTATTCCTACTTTTTTAGCTACTTTTAAAAGAGGAAGTAATTTTGCTTCTTGAGCAATTTCAATATCTGTTTTCATAGTTTCACCTCTAGTAAAATTATAACATAGGGAACTTTCTTTTCAACAGAAATGTGCATAAAATTTTCTTGCAAAACCATTTCAAAATTCCTTTACTTTTTGTATATCAATTATTATAATAAGGGCTGTGGTGAGAAATATGGGAAAAATAGTAGAAATCGAAAATTTTTCTTTTACCTATACGAATAGACCAATCTTTACGAATCTAAAACTTACTCTTACTAGTGGGAATATCTATACCCTTTTAGGCCCTACTGGTAGTGGAAAATCAACGCTTGCTCGCATTTTAATTGGTCTTGAATATTCTCATGATTATGTCAAAGTAGATGGAAAATTTTTAAATCCTAAAAATATAGAAGAAATTAGAAAAGTGGCAAAATTAGTCACGGATTTTGAACGAGATAGTTTTGTAACGGATACCGTTTTTAAAGAGTTAGCCTTTGAGTTGAAGTGTAAAGGAGTTTTAAACCCTACAAACGAAGTAAAGGCAATAGCAAAAAAATATGGGGTAGATGCCTATCTTACTAGACGACTTTCTAGTCTAAGTGATGGTGAAGCTCAAATTGTTGCTTTCCTTGCTGCTCTTATTACGAAACCCAAACTTCTCATTTTAGACGAAGCATTTTCTCAAGTAGACCATAAAATGAAAGATAAAATTTTTAAACTTCTTAAAGAAGAGATGAAAGAAGGTCTTACTATTTTACATATTACTCACGATTCAGAAGATGTTTTTTACGGAAATCAAGTTATTTTATTAGGAGAGGGAGAAGTGGTGTTTTTAGGCCCTGTCAAGGAAGCTTTACAACAAGAAAAAGATTTTAAGGAACACCAATTAGAACTTCCTCTAATAGCTGATTTATCGAATAAGTTACGTTATTATGATAAAATAAAAGGAATAGAAATTTCTGAAAAGAAGTTGGTGGATGAACTATGGAAATAAAATTTGATCATGTCTCTTGTGTAATGAAAGAAAAAAACATTTTACAAGATCTTACTTTCAAAGTGGATAGCGGAAAAATTACGGCTATTATTGGTCCAACGGCTTCTGGTAAGACGACTATTTTTGATCTTTTGAAGTTAAAAAAACTTCCTAAGGAAGGAAGTATTCTTGTTGGAAAAGAAGAAATCACCCAAAGAGGAATTTTTTCTAACGTATTAGAATATAATAGTAAGATTGCCTATATTCCTAGTCATCCTGAGAGTAATTTTGCCTATGATTCTATTCTAAAGGAATTCTTTTCTGTTTTAGAAAAATATAACTATAATCCTGCAAAAAGAAGAAAACATATGGAAGATGCCTTAGAAATTGTAGGGCTCCACTCTTCTTATCTTGATAAAGACCCATTTTCTCTTAGTAGCGGAGAAGCAAGATTAATTAGTCTAGCCATTGCTCTTTCTTATAATCCCCAAGTTCTTTTATGGGATGAACCGACCATTGGGCTAGATAAAGAGGGTAAGCAAACCTTAATTAGTCTTTTAACGAGATTAAAGTCTCGGTATAAAAAAACGATTCTGCTTGCTAGTCATGATGTCGATTTTATCAATCAAATAGCTGATTCCTTAATTGTTTTAAAAGAGGGAAAACTTCTTTTTACAGGAACGAAAAAAGAGGCTTTTAAAGACGCTAATAAACTTATAGAAGAGGGAATTGATTTACCAAAGATGGTTCTTTTTGAAAAAGAGGTAGCAAAAAGAAAAAAAGTAGAACTAAATTACCAAAGTGACCGTAATGATTTAGTAAAAGAAATCTTACGAAAAAGTTAGGAGGACTTTATGAGATATTTGATGACATTTTCTTATGATGGATCCAGATATAAAGGATATCAAAAACAGCCACGAATGAAGACGATTCAAAGTGAAGTAGAGAAAGTATTAACCAAAATCAATAGTGAAAAAAAAGTATCGATTCATGCTTCTGGAAGAACCGATGCAGGGGTGCATGCTTATCATCAAAAAGCTCACTTTGATTTAGAAAAAGAATGGGATTTATATCGGTTGCAGGGAAGTATTAATAGCTTACTTCCGAAAGATATTTATGTCACCAAAATAGAAAAAGTAGATTCTAACTTTCATGCTCGTTTTGATGTAAAAGCAAAAGAATATATTTATGAGATAAATATGGGAGAGTATTCGCCTATTGAAAAAGACTATGTCTACCAATATAATAAATCTCTTCAAGTAATGGAAATGGAACGTGCCTTAAAATACCTAGAAGGAACACATAACTTTAAATCTTTTACGAAAGCAGATGAGGAAAAAGAAGATTATGTAAGAACCATTCTCAACACGAAAATCATAAGGGATAAAAAGAATATCAACCGTCTTACCATCTCTATTACGGGAACAGGATTTATGCGTTACATGGTTCGCAATATTGTTGGCGTTTTAATAGAAATTGGCGAAGGAAAACGGAAAAGCCAAGATATTTTAAATATCTTAAAAGCAGAAGATCGAACACAATCTGGTAAAACGGCTCCAGCATGTGGCCTTTATTTAAAGGATGTTTTTTATTAAGATAAAGAATATATCCTTTTTTTTTGTATAAAATATGATATGAGAAATGCCATTCGCTACTATTATGAATTAGAAGTAGAAGACTTAACATATGAAGATTCTAGATATTTTTTTCAGGATTATTGCCTTGTTCCCTTAGCGCATGAAATTCCACTTTCACTTTACGAGCAACTAAAGGCATGGGGGTATCCTCTTTATGATATTGTGCCGAACCGAGAACATGAAATGATAACCACACTTGATCAAAAACCATATATTCTTTTAAAAACGCATCCGGTAATGCCTATTCGCCTGCAAGTATTAGAACAATTTCAAATTCCTATGTTTAAGAGTGCCATTCTACCCTGGAATGAATTATGGATGAATAAGGTAGATTACTATGAACGATATATGGAAACGGTAACAGATGAAAAACTATTAAGTAGTTTCTTTTACTATGAAGGCATGACGGAAAATGCGATTTCCTTTTATCAAGTCATCAAAAAAGAGCATCCTCTTTATATTGCCCATAATCGTATGACAGATGATTTTGATTATTGGAATCCCTTAAATTATACTGTAGATTATCGTGTCAGGGATTTAGCAGAATATATCAAAATAAAATTTTTTGAAGGAAAATTTCAAATGGAGGACTTGCTACTCTATTTTTACCGTACGCATTTTGAACCTCAAGATTATCTTCTTTTTTATGCTAGAATGCTTTATCCATCCTACTACTTTGATTGCTATGATACCATTGTAAAGGGTGGGGATAACCATTGCCTAGATAGATACTTAGAAAAAGTAGATGCCTATGAAGATTTTTTAAAAGATCTCTACTATCTTTTTCAAAAAGTCGTGTTTTTACCTAAAATAGACTGGTTAATAGACAAATAAAAAATGCCCAAAGGCATTTTACATATCATCTAAATCTAAATCATAAGGTCCCATATTATAAACTGCTTCTACTTCAGGGATTTCTTCTTGAATCGCTGCCTCAATTCCATCTTTTAAGGTAAAATCAATCATGCCACAGTTTGCGCACGCGCCCATCATTCGGATGTAAACAATGTGATCTTCATATTTGACAAATTCTAAATCTCCGCCATCACTTGCTAGAAATGGTCTTAACTTATCTAAAATTTCTTTTATTTTTTCTTCCGTTTTCATGGTATCACCGATAGTTATTATAAAGGACATCTCCTAGAAAGTAAAGGCTTTTCTTATTTTTTTTAATGTGTTATAATGAATTTGGTGGTTGGATGACGAAATATAAAAAAGGAAATATCATCCGAGGAACAGTAACAGGGATTGAATCTTATGGTGTTTTTGTTTCTTGTGATGAGTATTATAGTGGATTAATTCATATTTCCGAGATTTCTCACGGATTTGTAAAAAACGTGGCAGATTATGTAAATATTGGCGATGTCATCAACGTAGAGATTCTAGATGTCGATGAAAATCTAGGACAATTAAAGTTAAGTATTAAGAATATCGAGTATAAAAAAAGCGGTGTGGCAAGAAGAAGGAGAATTCAAGAAACAAGCCTAGGATTTTCGACTCTTGCGTATCACCTACCTCTATGGATTGAAGAGGGTGTCAAAAAAATAAAAAATACCGCGAATAGTATTGACAAATAAGACCTGCTATGATATATTTTATACTGTCAATGTTTTTTTCCGGGCGATTAGCTCAGTTGGTTAGAGCACCTGCCTTACAAGCAGGGGGTCATAGGTTCGAGTCCTATATCGCCCACCATTTATTTTTTTTGCCGGAATAGCTCAGCTGGTAGAGCAACTGACTTGTAATCAGTAGGTTGTGGGTTCAAGTCCTACTTCCGGCACCATTTTTTTGGAGGGATAGCGAAGTGGTCAAACGCGGCAGACTGTAAATCTGTTCCTTCGGGTTCGATGGTTCGACTCCATCTCCCTCCACCACTTTTTAATAGTATTGCCTTGTAGCCAAGTGGTAAGGCACCACACTTTGACTGTGGCATGCGCTAGTTCGAATCTAGCCAAGGCAGCCATCTTTGTTGTTTTGTTCCGTTAGCTCAGTCGGTAGAGCATTTGACTTTTAATCAAAGGGTCTGGAGTTCGAATCTCCAACGGGACACCATTCGTGCCTGAGTGGCGAAATTGGTAGACGCACAGGACTTAAAATCCTGCGGGAGTCAAATCCCGTGCCGGTTCAAGTCCGGCCTTAGGCACCAAATGAAAATAAACTAGGGAAACCTAGTTTTTTTGTGCCTTTTTGGTTTGTTGAAAAAAGTGGGTATTTATACTATAATGGGATATATGATAGGTGGTAGTATGAAGTATCTATTTCGAAAAGGCATTGTATTTTTAAGTGTTCTATTCTTAAGTGGAATGGTTCTTTTCTATGGATATCGCCTTATTCATTTTTATCAATTAGAACAAGGAAATAAAAATACAGTTTATACCATGATAGAATATTTAACAAGAGAAGAAAATCTTTTGAAAAATAAACTTTTAAAACAAGAAAATCAATATTATTTTGATGCTTTTGCTTCTAATAACTATTTATATTATAGTGGTATCCTCTATCGTATTCTTTCTTTTGATGAGGAAAATCTTTTGGTGATTGCAGATGATTGTGTTACCTATTTAAAATATGGGATTGCGCTAGACTATAACTCTTCTGATATTTATAAGTGGTTAAATGAGGTTTATCTATCCAATCTTAATCCTCAATATCTAGCAAATCAAAAAGTAGATCTTTTAACCAAAGAAATGTTTTCTAAAATGGGAGGAAAAGATTCTTTCTTAGTAGGAGAAGACTTTTGGATTTTAGATAATGAGCAGGGGCTTATTGTTACCAAAGAAGGGGAGATTACAAAACCTACCAATTATGATGCTTTTATCGGTATTAAACCAACTTTGCTATTAAAAGGACAAACAAAATATATGGGTGGGGATGGTACTCGTGAGAATCCTTACATTTTAGAAGATCGAGAGACAAAGTCTTTAGCTGATCTTTTTGTAGGAGAATATATTCGTTATCAAAACCAGTTATTCCGAGTAGTAGAGAAGAATGACTTGAACATCAGGGTGATTTCTCTATCGAAATTAGATGCTGCTATTCCTTTTTCTACCGGTTCTAATGATTATAATGAGAAAACATCTTCCCTAAGTTCTTATTTAAATCATGAGTATTACGAGACCCTGAAACAAGAAGATGTTGTGAAGACAGCTTGGAAGAATGGGGAATATCATTTTGATTATCAGGAGGTAGCAGAAAATAGTGTTTCTAGTTATGTCGGACTGTTAACGGTAGGAGACTACTTTATTACTGATTTTCCTAATAGTTTCTTACTTGCTAAGAGTGGAAATAATATTTATGCTATTAATCAGGATAAATTCTTATATGAAGAAATCCCAACAACGCCACTAGATATTTATCCATCTTTTACCCTTAAAGGGGACTTAAAAGTTCAATCAGGAAAAGGATACCTAAAGAATCCTTATGTAGTAGGTGAGTAAATGGAAGAAGAAATAAAAGAAGAAAAAGTACAAGAAAAAAGAAAGAAAAAGAAAAAACAAAAGTGTTTTCGCCTTTGGGTTGTCCTCTTTTTTCTTTTGTTAGATTTGGGAGCTATTTCTTGTCTTGTACTTGCATATGGTCCTAATAAAAACTTTCGTAACTGGTTAATTACAACTTCTATGTCGACGATGAATCATAAATATCTTGCTAGGATGATCTATAATGAGGATACCATTCAAGAAGTATTAGATGAAAATACAGTGATTGAAATTGAAGAGGAAACAGATACCGATGCCATTGTCATTGGAAGTTATGAAACAGACCATTACGAGTCTAAGTATGAGGAACAAATTTTAAAGAAAGATAGTGATAATGATACCTATAAAATCTTTTCTTTTGAGGAAGAGGGTAGTACCTACTATATCACGGTAGTTTATGATCCTTCCCGTATTCATTTAGCGATGGCTACTCAACCTGGTGTGATTGGCGATCGGGTTAAAAAGATTGCTTCCGATAATAACGCTAAAGTGGCTATTAATGCGAGTGGATTTGAAGATATTGGTGGTGGCGGCAATGGCGCAAATGCAGCGGGAGTCGTCATTCAAAATGGAAAAATTGTCTGGCAATCACGAGCTAGTAAATGGGGAAGTGGTCTTATTGGATTCAATAAAGATCATAAACTTGTCTTAACAAAGGAAAGTGCTACTAAAGCGATTCAAAATGGAATGGTGGATGCCGTATCTTTTGGACCATTTTTAATCGTCAATGGAAAAAGTTCAGAAATAAATGGCTATGGTGGTGGAGTTCATCCTAGAACCTTAATTGCTCAACGGAAAGATGGAATTGTCCTTTTTGTTGTTATTGATGGTAATGGTAATAAAACAGGATATCGTGGCGGAGTTACCCTAAAGAAAGCGATTGAAGTTTTAAAACGATATAAAGTATATAATGCTGCTAATCTAGATGGAGGGGCTTCTTCTATCTTGGTTGAAAATGGAGAAATTGTGAATCACCCTGTTGGATATTCGGAAACAGGAGAAAGATGGCATCCTAATGCTTGGATTGTAGAATAAGCAGTGGAAAAACATCATAAGAAACGTGAAGTTATTCTTTTTGTTTCAAAATTTATTGACTTTCATAAAATAATTGTGATATAATCAACTCGTATCTAAAAAACGGAGAAATACCCAAGTCTGGTTGAAGGGACCGGTCTTGAAAACCGGGAGGTCGGCGACGGCGCGGGGGTTCGAATCC